>RHFB01000048.1 GCA_003724285.1 Nitrosopumilus sp. H13
AGTCGCGCAGCTTTGGTCGCGGCAGGTCTGGCGGCCGCTTTGGCGGCGGACGCAGCTTTGGTCGCGGTGGTGACCGTGGAGGAGATCGCGGAAGGGATCGCGGTGGTGACCGTGGAGGGGGTCGCAGCTTTGGTCGCGGTGAGAATCGTGGTGGTGAACGCAGCTTTGGCCGTAGTGATAATCGCAGTGGTGAACGCAGTGGTGACCGTGGAGGAGGTCGCAGCTTTGGTCGCGGTGAGAATCGCGGTGGTGAACGCAGCTTTGGCCGTAGTGGTGACCGTGGAGGAGGTCGCAGCTTTGGTCGCGGTGAGAATCGCGGTGGTGAACGCAGCTTTGGCCGTAGTGATAATCGCAGTGGTGAACGCAGTGGTGACCGTGGAGGGAGTCGCAGCTTTGGTCGCGGTGAGAAGGATCACGGCGATAACCGCGGAGAACGCAGCTTTGGCAGGTCCGGCGGCAACGACTCCCGGGACGGCAGAAAGCCAAGGCAGGGCAGCAGGAACAGCTATGGCGGCCGCAGCCGGTGGTAGTGTAAAACTTAAAGGCTTGAACCGCATAGAGAGATACAAGTAATGCACAAGGGATTCATCCTGTTAAACTGTGATTTGGGAGCCGAAGAGTACATCGTAGATGAGCTAGAGCAGATAGGCGAGGTCAAAAACGCATATCTCACGTTTGGCGCATACGACGTGATTGCAGAGATCCAGTCGGGGGATCAGGACAGCTTTGAAAAGACGATTGCCACGATCAGAAAGCTCTCAAGGGTCGTCAGCACCATGACACTCAACGTAATGTCAAGATAGCAACCATACACAAAAAAAGAACCACTACTCATGACTGCCAATGGTGATGCAGTTTTCAGTACACAACCACAGGGCCCGGCTAAAGCTCATCCCGTACGTGGGATGCAAGTCCGGCTTTTCGCACATCTTTGATGCCCTGATTCCAGACGACCCGGGAAGGGTCTACGACCTGTTCGGGGGCGGGGGCGGGTTTACGTTTTACGCGTGCAACAGGTTTGGATCTGAGAACGTGACATACAACGACCACAACCCCGTCCTAGTCAACCTCATCGAGTCGCTAAAGAGGGACCCCGAGGGGCTCCACTCCGAGTACCAGGTTCACTATGCAGAGTCCTCGCCCGAGTACTATCTGGGCATGAGAAAAATGGACCTCGGGGGCGGCATTGCGGGCGCGGGCAGGTTTTTGTATCTGGCAAAGAACGCCTTTTCAGGCAAGATACGGTTCAACTCTAAGAACGAGTTCAACTGCCCGATGAGAAAGAATGCAAAATGCCCGCGGCTTGGAATCGAGACGCTGCGCCTGCTAAGCGATACCATACAGGACCTAGAGATAACAGGCCGCAGCTATTCAGAGTATGCAAAAGTCGGCGGCTCCTTTGTGTACCTGGATCCCCCGTACATGAACAACCCCAACTCCCACTACAACGCGACAGTCCCACTCGAGGACTTTGCCGGGTTTGTAAGGGGCATACAGGGCGCAAACAAGGTGATGATCTCAGAGCAGAACAGCCCCGAGAGCCTCATGCTCTCCGGGGACTATGCCGTGTTTGCAGTGACCCTCAACCGCTCCCTCCAGTATTACACGCAGGAGAACAGCAAGGAGATAGTCGCGATAAACTACGAGGCGCCCGGGGCGTGACCCAGGGTCATTTTGCGCGCCGCTTGCTTTTCTGGACCAGGATCTTTTTTATCCGCGATATGGTCGGATAGCTGTACCCGCGGCGCCGGTAGTTTGCAATCATGAGCTTCCAGTTCTTGAGGCGCCACTGGGCCTGCTCGGAGGTCACAGAGTGCACCTCTTTTTGTATGATGCTCTTTCTGCCCACCCGGAGCGTCCCCGCATCCTTTGCAGACCAGCGGTTTTTTGCAAACTTTAGTCCCGCAAGAATCTCCTCGACGGGCATGTCCCTAAAGTACTCTTTGAGGCGCCTCAGCTCCGCCTCAGTCGGGCTGCCAGATATCGGAAGCTCGACTGTGGGTCTTGCCATCACACCACACACGTGATGCCGACTTAAGAGAATTGCGGCTAGCAGGGAAGCGGGACGTTTGAGTTGCGGCACAGGGTCAGGTACATGCCGGCGCCAATTATCACGGCGGCAAAGGCAGAAAGGGGCACAAGCAGAAACAGGTTTGTTTTGAGACCCATGGTTTTACAATCCGGCAGGCTACATACTAGTCTACCGCTATTGCAAGCCTGCCCCGCATCCTGGGATCACGGAGCAGCGCCACCATCTCCCTTGGCATCATGTCAGATGCCTTGTCGCACCTTATGGCAAGTGTCCGGGGGCACACATAGTCGCTCTTTCTCATTACAATGTCCTCTGCATCCTCAAGCAGTAGATCCGGGTGCCCCTCGCCGCGCACCACAAACTCATACCCCCCCACCGTAATGGTGCACCTTACATGGGAGCCTGGAACCCTGAGCCTCGCCTTTATGTCCTCTGGCAGCCCGGCGCAGCCGAGGGCGGCACACACCCCCACTATGCAGTCGCCGCTCGGAGTAAGATGGTCGCTTTTTGTGATCTCGATGGTCTTTTGGTGGTTTGACCTGACGTTTGGATGCCCCGAGAACTCGATCTCAAATTCCATGCCGTGGCGTGGGGCGCGTCATAAATAAATCAAAGCAGTACGTCTGATCTTTTTTCCACAATCTCGCGCTTTAGGCTCTCTGGCACGTCCGGTATGGCAGACTTTGTCTGGCCGGCAATCACGTTGTGCGCCTCTTCTAGTATCGCAAGCGTGTCAGCGCTTGCCTCGCCGCCTACGCTCATGCCCGCCCCCGCGGCCATCGTCGAGCCGGACATTACGTCTCCGAGTATCTGCGAGAGATCCTGCATCGAGGCGCTCGCATCCGGCATGAGCCCGCTAAGTGACGGGGCCAGCCCCTTGATTACAGACATGCACGGGCTCAGCGTCACCACCACGTCTCCCAGCTCAGAGACGGTGTCAAGCCTGAGCTTTATCTGCTCCATCGAGAGCTTTGCCCCTCCGACCATGCTCTTCATCTTTCTCACCTGTGCAAGCTCGCCTGCGTACGCGTGGGCATATCCGGTCTTGTTGTTCTTTTGGGCGTTTACAATCTTTTCAAATATCATGTCGTGCTTTTTTTGCAGCTTTTCGCTGATTCCGTCCAGGTTTGTTATCTGCAGTTCCAGCTTTTTTTGCGCAAAGTCAATCTTGTTTTTGAGTGGGGCATCGGATTTTACCCTGCCCATTATCCTCTTGGATATGCTCTCGCCTTCTGTCTTTCCCCACGCATTTCTCAGCATACGTTAACGACTGCTATGGTGTAGAATGCTTTTAAACAGGCGTGTCACCGCCGCCCCCGTCACCGCGGTTACAGCAGTATGCGGTTACACCTAGCCAAACGTGAACGTAAATATCTGGAATCCCTGCCCGGACACGTCTATCTGCATCAGGTGCGTGGAGGCAGAGTCGGCGCTGACAAGGTTGTAGAGATCCGGCCCCGAGACGGACACGAGACCTCCGGGCATGATGTCAGAGCCGGCAAGGTCTGCAGGGACCGGCTTGCCGTCAATCGTCACCTTTAGCTCTGCCGCGTTTTCTGTGACAATGTTCACCTCTTTTGCGTTATAGTATAGCTGGATGCGGCCAGTATCAGACACCAGCTCCATGCTGTCGCTCCTGTTCTTCCACTCCCCGGTCATGTAAAACTTGTCAAGATCAATGCTCTTTGGCTCGCCGTACTCTACAATGCTCTCCGGCTTGAACCCCTCCTCACTGCCCAGCTGGTTTCTGCCGAATGCAAACTGGTACCCAAAGTAGAGCTCTGGCGTCCTGACGAGCGTGTGCTCAAAGGACTTGATGTCGACTAGCGGCTCTGCGGCGGCAGTCTGAAGCCCCAGCGATGCCGCCCTCTCACGCAGCAGGTTTTGTATGACGCGCTCCGTGTCGTCGTATCCGCCCTCGCCTATCTTGTCATACCTGATGTACCCCTCGTGGTCTGCCACGTACTTTCTGGGCCAGTACCTGTTCTCAAAGGCCTTCCACGTGTCCATCTCGTTGTCCATCACCACGGGGTACTTTATGCCGTATTTTTCGACTGCCATCCTGACATTATCGGGGTTTTTTTCAAACTCAAACTCTGGCGAGTGCACGCCGACTATCAGCAGGCCCTCGTCTGCGTACTTGTCATCCCATGCGGTGATGTACGGCAGGGTCCTGATGCAGTTGATGCAGCTGTACGTCCAGATGTCATACAGCACCACCTTGTCCTTTATCGCCTCCTCGAGGCCGTCGGGAGTCGTGTTGATGTACTCGAATATGCCCACAATCTCTGGCGCCGTCTTGAACCGGGACTTGTCTATCTTGGGCTGTGCAGGCGAGTCCGAGGCCGATGTCTCTGTAGGGGGGGCGGCAGTAAGCGCGGCATCAGTTGCAGGCGCTGCATCATCAAGCGAGACGAGGACTCCCTGTATTCCAGCTATAGCTGCGCCGATCACTACGACAAGCACGATTGCGGTCTTTATCTCTGACTTCATCATATCACCCTAGGAACAACAACTCGTTTAGCAGGGGAAAGTTTGCAATGTATGCAAGCTGGTTTGTAAACACAAGCGCTCCGAGGACAATGATGAACCCTCCGAGGATCAGATTATAGTACTTTAGGTGCCTGCTCATCGCGCGGATTATCCTGGTTGCCCGCGAGTAGAACACTCCTATCAGTATGAACGGGATTCCCAGGCCCAGCGAGTATGCAAGTAATAGGTTAAACGCGACTGAAGGCGTGGTGGCAGCCAGCGTGAGTATCGTGCCCAGTATGGGCCCGACGCACGGCGTCCATCCCGCCGCAAACGCAAGCCCGAACACAAAGGACATCGGGTAGCTCGCCTTTGATCTTTTGGGAAAGAACTTTTTTTCCACGTTTAGCTTGTTTATCTTTGTAGAGAGCAGCAAAAAGACTCCAAATGCGACGATTATTACTCCGCCCACCTGGTTTAGCCCCTCGACCAGAGTGCCAGATGACGTGGAAAGCACGCTGTTGATTATCACCCCTAGCGTGGAGAACACGACAGAAAAGCCCAGCACAAAGAATACAGAGTTGAGTACGATGTTGGTCCTGTTTATGGTTATCGTAGAGCCGCGGTTCTGGCTCAGATCTGAGAGCGTGGTTCCAGAGATGTATGCAAGAAACGCAGGTATCATGGGCAGTATGCAAGGAGCTACAAATGAGCCGAGCCCCGCTAGGACTGCCACTGCCAGCGTTACCTCTGCCATGACTTGTGGGCGGAATTTGCACTTTAAAGCTTTTTGCCAAATGTGCGGCTAGGGGCGGCAAAATCCCAGTCCCAAGAAAAAATATGGCTCCATATGACCATTTTAAGCACGGGCGCTGTAAACTTGACTGGGTCTAGACATGATCTCGATATCGGACTCTAGATCTTGTCTAGTTTACAATACCTCCACACAAAAAATATCAATAGAAAAGACATTAATACAAGAAATACACACATGATGCATGAACAAGCGTTTCATAATAGTAGCAGTAATAGCAGGCGTTGTGGCGCTGTCTGGGCTTGGTCTGGCATCCGGTTATGTATGCACGGCATGGCATTGGGCAATGTGCCTCTAGACATGATCTCGATTCAGATATCGAACTGTCTCAGACCTCGTGTAGTTTACAATGCCTAGACACGACTGGTCATAACAACTTCAAATCACGGATCGGCTGACATTTGGCAGACCGGCTTTGGAGCGATTACAGTACATCATGCAAGACCAGGCGAAATTATTTCTTGGATCAGATGATAAAAAACAGTCAGTTGGCTGCCGGCAGGAGTACGCGTAACTATGATATTACAGCATGCTATTTATATATTATGTTCATTCCAAATAGTTAGAACAGCAATATAGAATAAATAATGCTTAAATAGTTACGACACATGGCTAATGCAATCATGAACAAGGCTCATCTGACAGCCCCACGTTTGCCGGCACCGTCTGTCATGGTTTTGAAAACCAGGCGCGCCGCTCCCGCCGTACTGGTCTTGTTGTCCACATCACTGATGATCCTGCTTGCCCCTCCAACTAGCGCGTATGAAGGGCCAACAAAGGCGCCGGATCTGACGGACTATGTGTCCATGTATAAAGACGCGATGGAAAATGTATGGGATAACGAAAAAGCCATTAAAGAATATAAAAAAGAACTGGAAGACAAGTCAAAACTGCCAGATGAAATATCATCAATCAAGAAAAGAATCGGTGACAAGGTGCTTGAGAACAAGCTGCTTTGGGAAAGGATTGACGAGATTCAAAGATTGAACATCGAGTCCTATAAACTGGACAAAAGGACGCAAAAGATCTTTGACGAGGCCGAAGATACCATCAGGGATAATTTTCTCGGAGTCAACGGGGTTAACGAGGTATATCCTGACAACAAGCATCGGAAAATAATCGTCGTTGTGGATCCTGACGACTTTGCAAGCAGCAACTATACGCGTGGAATAGATGCATTCATTGATGAAATACAAAAGAGTGCAGACGTGGACGTCGAGGTTCAGGTAGAAAAAACCATTCCAATCAGTTCTATTGGCTGCCCTGGCATTACAAACCAGTGCCAGCAGATCAAGGATCGCAAGTGCAACAACCCGGATCACCTGCTGGTCATAAGAGAGAGCCTGCAACTTGCATGCGTGAGCAGCGAGTTTGCATCAAGACTGGGATGGCCAGAGGTCAAATTCTCAGAGAACGACGACATGACAGTCAGTTACACGCCTCTGGAAGTCAAAGTTGGCGGTGAAAAGTTTCAGATAAATGCCACGTTAAAAAACGGGCTAATCGAAAAAGCCTGGAGTGATGATCAATTAGATGGATTCTCATTAAAAATAAACTCGGTAAATGAAGGCGGGATCAGGCTAGAGATTCCAGAGTCATTTTTTGCAGTACCGGAAGGAACCATCCATGATAACATAATAGTATTGGAAAATGGGGAAGAAATTCACAGTGATGCAAGGTTTGAACAAGGCAGGTATGTCGTGGAATTCTCCTTTTCAGACACTGATCCTAAAATCGAAGTCATCGCGACTTACTTCGTATAGGACACGTGCAATGCCTCAAGACAGCTTTGCAGGCCGGGGCCTTTTTGGCCTCTTGCCATCAGAGCATGCTGCGGGTCCGCCAAAACGTTTGCCTGCACAAGTTCGTTTTTAACTAGGAACTGCAAAGCAACGGCATGAACTGGCGCTTTGTAATCATCGGGGTGCTGCTCGGGACCATAGTCACCGCCGCAGTGGTAATCGGCTCTCCTGCGCTCGGCGGTTTTGACTCTATGCGCTGAATCGGGCCTGCGCCGCCTCAAAGGCGCCAAGCGCAAAGTCAATGTCTTCTCTGGAAAGCCAGGCAGTCACAGATACTCTGATCCTTGCCTGCCCGCGCGGGACAGTCGGATACCTGACCGGCTGCGCAAACACGCCGCGCTCAAAGAGGAACCGGCCGTACTCGACTGCCTTTTTCTCCCCGCCCACGTGTATGGGCATTATGTGCGTGTCACCGGACTGGCAGCCCAGCTGCCCAAGCCCCCTTGAGAGCATGGCGACGTTGTCCCTCAGGGCATTCTGGCGCCCCGACCTCTCAGAGAGTAGCCTTTCTGCCGCGTGCGATACCAGCTGCCGCGGGAGCGCAGACGTATAGATGAACTGCCTTGAGCGGTTCACGCACAAGTCGATCACGTTGTTTTGCGACGCGACGTACCCGCCAAACGAGCCGAGCCCCTTGCTCAGGCTGCTGATGTACACGTCAACCCCGCTGCCAAGCTCGTCCGGGGTCCCCCTGCCGTCGCTGCCCACCGCAAAGTCGCCGTGCGCATCATCGAGTATCGTGACTGCCCCCTCCTCCCTTGCCACCTCTGATATCCGGGCCAGGTCAGAATAGTCGCCGTCCATGCTGAATATCCCCTCACACACGATGAACTTGTTTTGGGCCTTGCCGCGTATTTTTGAGCTCAAGTCGTCCATGTCGTTGTGTTTGTATATGGATACGGCGGCGCCCGTGATTTTGCACGCATCTATTATACTTGCATGGTTTAGCTCGTCACTCAGTATCAGGTCTCCTGCTGATGCTACTGCAGATATCGCCCCCATGTTTGCCATGTATCCTGTAGGGTACACCAGGCTTGACTCTTGGGACTTGTGCCCTGCGAGCGCGTCTTCGAGCTCCCTGTAGGACTCGTCATTACCTGCAAGCAGCCGGGAGCTTGACTGGAGCTGCCCCTGCGGCACCTGCGTGGGGCACATCCCCAGATAGTCATTTGAGCACAGGTTCAGCAGGCTCTTGCCGCCTATTGTGATGCGCGCGCCATCGGTCCTGCCATAGCGCATCTCCCGGTACAGGCCCGCCTTCCTTGCACGGTCAAGCTCCAAATCCACATAGTCAAATCTGTGATCATAATCCAATCCGCCTGATCATCTCCATGTCTTTCCTTGCGTCGTTTCCGTCAGTTGTCAGGTAGCCGCCCGTGATGATCCCGTTTGCCCCGCTCTGCAGCAGCTGAGCCCCGGCATCCTTGAGCTTGGCCTCCCTGCCTCCCGATATCTTGATTATTGACTCTGGCAGCAAAAAGCGCAGCACTGAGAAGATTCGCAGGATCTCAGAGTCCGGCAGATCTGCCTGCAGCTCAAGCGGCGTGCCGGGCACCGGTACCAGCATGTTTATCGTGACCTCTTCGGGCGCGAGCCTGGCAAGCTCGAGCGCCATCTCGAGGCGCTGCCCCCTTGACTCCCCCAGCCCGATTATCCCGCCGGTGCACAGCTCAAGGCCAGCATCCCTTGCGATGCGCAGCGTATCGAGCCGGTCATCGTACGTGTGGGTGGTGCAGATGTCTGGAAACTTTGACCTTGCCGTCTCGATGTTGTGGTTGTATCTTTTTACGCGCAAGTCTCGCAGGCGCGCGGCCTGTCCCGGGGTCAGGAACCCGAGGCTGCACTCCACGCATATCCCGACCCTGTCATTTATCATTGATATTATATCGCAGACCTTTTCAAAGTCTCCTGCGGTGGGCTCGCGCCACGCGGCCACCAGACAGTACGACTCTGCTCCCTCGTCTTTTGCCTTTTGCGCCATGTCCACTATCTCTTCGGGGGGCGGCAGCCTGTACGTCTCTATTCCCGTATCAAACAGCGCCGACTGGGAGCAAAACGAGCAGTCCTCGCTGCACGCGTTCTTTTTGATGTTGTGGAGCTGCTCCACGTCCACGCCATTTCCTCCAAAGCCGCGCGTGATCTCGCCGGCGCACTCGCCTAGCACTCCCAGGTGCTCGTCTGGCGTGTCAAGCAGCGCCTTTGCGTCACCAGAGGTGATCCCCTCCCCGGAGAAGACCCGCTCCTGGCAGTCGCGGATAAAGTCCGGGCAAGTCATGTACTGGCGTTGCGGCGCTCTGTTATAAAATAATTACCTAGGCTCGGATGCTATTTCTTGTTACCGAACTTGATCGCGACGATTCCGCCTGCAAACAGCAGCGCCCATGATATGGATCCCGCCACGCCCGATATTACGGCCATCATGCCGGCAATCCCGAGCAGCACGCATCCTACGACCATGGAATTCTTTACGGTAAGCGCCACCACAATGGCAGAGATGGCCCCCAGCGCAAACGCCACCAGGGATATGATGTGCGTGCCCCCGACCATCGCGGCGCCTATTTGTGAATCGGCATCAGGATCCGCCTCAAACAGCACAGAGGCAAGCACGACTGGCACTATGATGATTCCAAGCGCCCCTCCGATCAGCGCAAGCACCTGATCTGTCCTCATTACGCGGTCACGTCTGGCGCCACACATATAATTCAAGGCGGGAGATCCCCCTATGGATAACAAATTTAATTGGCATGTCCGGCACGCATGATAATTGGCAAAAATTACCCCTGCCAGAGTATTGAAGGACCTGCTCATAATAGCCATGAGCATAGCCGTGGTCTGGCTCGGCATGCAGTTCTTCTTTGGAACCACAAACCCGTTCTACGTGGTCGTAAGCGGCAGCATGATCCCGGTGATTGACGTTTATGACATAATCGTGGTGCAAGAGCGACACTCCTTTGAGGATGTGGGGATTGGCGATATCATCGTCTTTAACCGGCCCGAGATCAAAAAGGTGGTGGTGCACAGGATCGTCTCCGTGACAAACGAGGATCCGCGCGAGGTCCGCACAAAGGGGGACAACAATCCAGAGTCCATCCCGGGGATAGACTATCCCATTACTAATGAAGAGTACATCGGCAGGGTCATGTACACGGCATCGCACGTGGAATATGGCACAAAGCTGATAGAGCCGCCCGTCAACTTTGCCATCATAGCTTTGGTGCTCGGAGTCGTGGCAGTATGGCACGTCACAAATGCCAGAAAAATAGCCGGCACAAAGGCAGAACCCGGCGGGGACCGGCCGGACAAAGCCAAAAGCGGCTAGTGTGCAGCATCCGGTCTGATCGGCGCATATTATCTTTGCACGCAATACGGCGCACACAATGTTCAGCCCGCATGCTGTGATAAATCCGGCAGAGTCATACCCGGAGAATCCTGGTCTTGACTGCCATGATGGTATCGACTGTCCTCTCCAAGAGCATTACAAGCTCCCGCTCTGTGATCGCCAGCGGCGGCACCAGCAGCACGATGTTTCCAAGGGTCCGCAGATAGATGCCGTTCTTCCTGCCCGCCTCAAAGATGATCTTGTTGACTGAACTTTTGGGCGAGACGGGAGTCTTTTTTTCCCTGTCTTGCACCAGCTCTATTCCCATCAGCATTCCCTTGTGTCTAATGTCCCCCACCACGCCCGTCTGGTATAGCTTGTCATAGAACCGCCCAAAGACCTTGGATGTCTTTTGAATTCTTTTGATAAGGCCTCTCTCCTTGTACATGCGCAGATTCGTGTTTGCGACTGCCGCGGCGACCGGATTGCCCGTGTATGTGTGCCCGTGGAAGAGGTGCCTGTACTGTCCAAACCCCCCGAGAAACTCGTCGTAGACCCTTTTGGTGGCAAGGGTGGCAGCCATCGTAAGGTACCCGCCGGTCAGCATCTTGCCGTATGAGACAATGTCTGGGGAGCATCCCTGCTCGGCATACTGTACCATCGAGCCGAGCCTGCCAAGGCCGGTTGCAATCTCGTCTAGTATGAAGAGGGCGCCGTGCCTTTTGCACGCGAGTCCCACCCTGCGCTGAAAGCCGTCAGGATATACTAGGGCGCCCCCTGCCACCTGCGCCCCGCTCTCCATTACTAGCGCCGCAATGTCCCCCCTTGCAAGCCGCTTTTCTATATATTCAAGGCAGCGTTCTGCGTGGTCTTGCGCACTCGTGCCCCGGGGCGTCCTGTATCCGTCCGGAACAGGAAGCCGGACTACTGGAAACATCTGCTTTTGAAACTTTGAAAAGAACTCTGGAATGTACCCGACTGACATGGCCCCAAACGTGTCTCCGTGGTACCCGTTTTTGAGCGCGGCAATCTTTGCGCGCCTCTCGCCCCTGTTCCCTGCGTACTGTATGGCCATCTTTACTGCCACCTCCATCGCAGACGAGCCATTATCAGAAAAGAACACGCGATCCATGCCAGGCGAGATTCTCACCAGACTGTCTGCCAGCTCCTCTGCCGGTTCGTGAGTCAGGTTGAACATTGACGAGTGCTGCAGCCTTTTTGCCTGCCCCGTCATGGCGCCCACCAGCCGCCTCTCCGAGTGCCCCCAGACATTGCACCACATCGAGGCGACAGCATCGATCATCTTGTTGCCGTCCGTATCCGTGAGCCAGACGCCCTTTGCGCTGCGTATGGTGCAAAACCTGCCCCACTCGCTCATCTGTGTGTTCGGATGCCAGACATGACTTTTCCCCAAGTAATAATCGTGGATGGGCACTTACATATAATCAAACGTGCGCCTATGATCCCATCATGCCGACCATCTTTGGCAGCTCGCGGTACGCCTTGCTCACGAACACGTCGTTATCTGCGCTGATCATCACAAACTCCATCGGGTTCTCCGGCGGCGGGGACACGAGTATCTTCTTGCCGCGCTCAAGCACCCCGATATCGAGCGTGTCGCCGGATCCAAAGTTGATGTGTATGTTGGTGAGCGGCTGCGATCCCGTGTTCTGGACTGTGACCCTGCCTGTCACAAACAGGCTCTGCCTGTCAAGTATCGGATCTACAAATATGTCATAGTCCTGGACTGGCACGGACATTCTCAGCAGGTCTGCCCCAAACACGACGGCCATCACTGCAATGGCTGCCACGCCCGCACCTAGCAGCATGGTATACTGTCTCACAGACTGTATTGGGCATACTGATAATTAAACATCATTGGATCTCGACGCCGTTCCAAAAGGCCACCATGCCCTTTATCTTTGCCGCCGCGTCATTTGGCTCTGCATAGTACCACGCGCAGTCCTTGTTTGTCTTGTCATTTACCCTGACCGTATAGTATCTGGCAGTCCCCTTCCATCCGCAGACCGAAGTCAGCTCCGAGTCTGCAAAGTACTCTTTTTTTACAGAGTCTGCCGGAAAGTAGTGGTTTCCATCCACCACTACGGTCTTGTCGCTTTCTGCCAGTATTTGCCCGTTCCAGACTGCCTGCATTACTCCCCCTTTACCTCTGCCCTGCTTTTAAACTCTGGCTTGATTCCAAGGGAGGTATAGTCGCCTGACGAGCACGTAAAACACATGGACTCGACGGGCATTCCCACCGCGGCAGCAAGGTTCTGCGAGTCATTGTACCCCAAAAAGTCGGCCCCGATGTTCTGCCGCACCATCGCCGTCATCTGTTCATCAGACATCTCTTCTTTTGCAAACGTCGCAAGCTCCTCTTGCGACGGAAAGTCAATGCCCGCATAGCAGGGATACTTTATCGGCGGGTATGTCACCAGCATGCTTATCTTTTTTGCGCCGGCCCTGCGCAGCGCCTTGATTATGGCGCGCGAGCTGGTCCCCCGCACCAGGCTGTCATCTATTACCACCACGTGCTTGTCCTCTATTATCTCGCGGATCGGGATTATCCACCTGTTTATCTCAATGCGGTCAGTCTGATGCGGCTCGATAAAGCTCCGGAGCGGGCCCTTTTTGCTGTAGCGGTCCTTTAGCAGCCCCTCATCAAATGGCAGTCCGGTCTCCTGTGCATACCCGAGCGCCGCGGGCCGTGCAGAGTCAGGCACGGGTATCACCAAGTCGGCGTCCTTTATGGGGAACTTTCTTGCAAGGAACCTGCCAATGTTCTTTCTTGCCATGTAGATGTTAGAGCCCTCCATGCAGCTTGACGGATGCGCAAAATAGGTAAACTCAAACGAGCAGTGCGCCCGGGATGTGTCATCAGAGAACTTTTCTGTCTCCATGCCGTCCTTGCTCAGCCGTATCAGCTCGCCTGGCGTCACGTTGCGCAGCAGCTCTGCGCCCACAGCAGACAGGGCAGACGACTCGGAGGCGACGATGAACGTGTCGTCTATCTTTTTGTGCCCCAGCACCATGGGCCTGAACCCCTTTGGATCGCGGGCAGCATATACAGAGCCGTCATCGGATATGAACGTAAAGCAGTACGAGCCTGTCATCTCGTTTTTGAGCACGGAGAGCGCCTTGCCCATCCTCCCCTCCTGGGATATCAGCGAGACGAGCCTCTGCGCCGCCACGAGCGTGTCGCTTGCATTCTGAGGGGTAAACGAGCACCCGCCCACCAGGTTTGAGAGATCTTGGACGTTTGCAATTGTTCCATTGTGCGCAATGCACAGGTCCTTTACCTTTAGCGGCTGGGCGTTCTCGATGGAGCTACTACCCATAGTAGAGTACCTTACGTGGCCTATTACAGCCGGCGACGCGTACTCGTCTGTGATGCGCCTGAACTCGTTTGAGGACGAGGATACAAGGCCCAGTCTTTTAAACGGCTCTTTGTTCGGGATGGCAAGGCCCCAAGCCTCCTGGCCCCTGTGCTGGAGCGCGCGCAGCGAGTCTATCACCATCGGGATGACGTTGGTGCCGCTGAGGCTGAATATCCCCACGACGCCGCAGTTCTCCTTAACCATGAACCAGATCCCCCAACGAGCTTGACCATGCCCTTTGCGCCTTATCAACGCTTAGATCAATTACCGTCTTTTTGCCGTCAGCAAAGCGCATGCGGCTCCCGCCGAACTTGCCCAGCATCCCAAACGGGACGCCGCGTTTTCCAAGTAATGACGTGACAGAATCCAGGCTCTTTGCATCTGCAACCAAGAGATAGCGCGAATGGCTCTCAGAGAACAGCGCCGCGTCAAGCGGCGCGCCTCCGGGCACGTCTAGTCCCACGTCGCAGCCTATTTCCGACGTCATGCACAGCTCCGTTGCTGCCACTGCCAGGCCCCCCTTTGAGCAGTCATGGACTGACTTGACCAGGCGGCCCTCAATCAGGTCAAGCACGGCATCCATGTTCTTCCGGGAGACAGCAGAGTCCACCACAGGGCACGCGCCCCCCACAATCCCGTGCACATACTCATAGTACTCTGATCCGCCCATCTCGTCTTTTGTGTCGCCTAGTATGATCAGAGAGTCCCCGTCTGCGGCCTTTTGCGCCACAAAGGGCCTGTCTGCAAGCCCCAGCACGGCGACCATCGGAGTCGGCTTTATCGGGCCTGCCGGAGTCTCGTTGTACAGGCTCACCTTGCCGCCGATGCACGGTATCCCCATGTCCCGAGAGTACTCTGCCAGCCCCCCGAGGGACTCAAGGAACGTCCAGAATATCTCGGGATCCTCCGGACTGCCAAACTGCAGGTGGTCAAGCATCCCTGCCGGCCTTGCCCCGGTGCATGCGACGTTTCTGCACGCCTCCTCAAAGCATCCCGCTGCGCCATGCCGCGGGTCCACATAGCAGTGCTTGGGGCTTGCATCGATTGTCACTGCCAGGTATCTGCCGTTGTCAAGCCTCAGGACTGACGCGTCAAGGCCCGGCCTTACCACGGTACGGATTCCGACTTCGTGGTCGTACCGGCCGTACACCCACGCCCTGCTTGAAATGTTTGGCGAGGCGACAAGGAGCTCAAGTGTCCTTGTGTGATCAGGGATTGGTCCCGGCGGCTCTGCATCTAGCTCATCAAGGTACGAGGGCCTCTTTGAGGCAAGGTCAAGCAGCGAGGCGTTTGCCACCACGCTTGCAGGAAGGTCGGCAAGCGTCTCTTGTCCCTGCTTTATGCGCATCTGCCCGCCGGATGTGACGCTGCCTATTACAGAGCACGATATGCGGAACTTTGCGCATATGTCCTGCAGTCTTTTTATCTCGGCGCTGCCGGTGATTATCAGCATCCTCTCCTGCGACTCTGACGTCATTATCTCCTCTGGGCTCATGCCGGATTCGCGGGTGTGCACCTTTTTGACGTCCATCTCTATTCCCACCCCCAGCGCGTCGGCAGTCTCAGATATCGCGCACGACAGGCCCCCGCCGCCCAGATCCTTCATGGCGTGGATGAGTTTTTGGCGCCTGGCCTCGATTACCGCCTCGATTATCAGCTTTTCTATGAACGGATCCGGTATCTGGACTGCCGAGCGGTCCTGCGACTCGAGCAGATCAGAGGCAAACTGTGAGCCGCCCACTCCGTCCCTGCCGGTCATGCCTCCAAGCAGCACCACCAGGTCGCCTTTTTGGGCATGGTTGCGTATCAGGTCTGACTTTTTGCCAAAGCCGACTGCCGCCACATCGACTAGGGCATAGTTCTGATAGCACGCATCAAACTCCACCTCCCCGCCGACTGTGGGTACTCCAAGGCAGTTGCCATAGTCTGCGATTCCAGACACTGCGGACTTGAAGAGCCATCTTGCGTGCTTGTCTTTTGTAATGTCCCCAAAGCGCAGGCCGTCAAGTATCGCAATGGGCCGGGTTCCAGCAGACAGTATGTCCCGGATCACACCGCCGACTCCAGTTGCCGCCCCGCCGTACGGCTCTACTGCAGACGGATGGTTGTGGCTCTCAATGTGTGCAGTCACCACATAGCCGCCGCCTGCATCAAGCACGCCAGAGTCGTACCCCTTTTCATATATCACAAGGGGCCCCTCCATTGGAAGCTTTTTGAGGTGCATCTTTGAGGACTTGTACGAGCAGTGCTCGGACCATTCTGCTGCGACAATGTGCCGCTCCGTGCTAGTCGGGCTCCGGCCTATCCTTGACTTTAGATCTGCCAGCTCGCCGGGAGCAAGACTCAGCTTGCAGCACCTGCGCGCAGTGACTCAAACATGAGCGATGTAGTGCCCCTTCCCGTCGGATTTATCTCCGGCTCTGCAGCCCTTTCCGGGTGCGGCATCATCCCCACCACGTTGCCCTCTGGGTTGCACACCCCCGCTATCATGCCAGAAGAGCCGTTGACCCTGTCCCCGTACTTGAAGACGATCTGGCCGTTTCTCTCCATCTCCCTTAGCGTGTCCTCGTCTGCATAGTATCTCCCCTCGCCGTTTGCAATGGGTATCGGAATTCTCTGGTTTTTTGAAAATTTTGACGTAAAGGGCGTCTTGTTGTTTTGGACCAGCAGCTCTGTCCACTCGCACATAAAGCTCAGCGAGTCGTTTTTGAGCAGCGCCCCGGGAAGAAGCCCCGCCTCTACTAGAATCTGGAACCCGTTGCAGACGCCCAGCACGGGTACTGACGCCTCGGCCATCCTTTTAACGTCTGCAATGACGGGGCTGTGGGCGGCTATGGCTCCTGCCCTGAGCCTGTCGCCGTATGAGAACCCCCCGGGAAGGACTATGGCATCCACGTCCTTTGGAAGGCCGTGCTCGTGCCAGCAGTATGTGGCGTCTAGATCAAAGACGTCGGTAAGAACATGATACATGTCGCGATCGCAGTTGCTGCCAGGAAACACCACGACTCCGACCCTCACGGCATGTCTTGGATCCGGCGGTATTTAATTTGAACCCGCCTGCACCCCGATGCTCACCTGGCTTACAAGCGGATTGTATATGCGCAAGTCATCGCAGATCTTTTGCACCCTGGCCAGGGCAGAGTCCCCGTCACTCTCCTCTATCGTAAACCTGAGCATCTTTGCGGTGCGTATGCAGGAGACTGCCTCGTGTGCGCCCTGGAGCACCAGATCATTTAGGATTGTATCGCCCTCTGGATCGCTTATCCCGGGCTTGTTCTCGATGGTAACGCTGACGACAAACGCTGGCACTGCTGTTGCAGGCGCGGCTGCGGTTAATTATCTTTGCGAACCTATTGCAGTATCAGGGGCTCGAGGTACTCGGAGTGTCTGTTTGCATTCCCAAAGAACGTGGTCTCGGCGTGATCCACCGTTACATAGCGGATCTCGTAAAATAACAGCTCAATGCTCTCAATGTCATCCCAGCTCGAGTCATATTCGCGGATGAGGCCGTCGGATCTGGCGGGTATGGTCGAGAACGTCCATGTTCCCAGGTCATCAGAGTGCGGCTCCCAGAGCCTGTAAAGGGTGGTAAGCTCTGCATGGTTTGAGTGGTGGAGCAGTACTGCTGCAAGCGCCGTGTCTGCCCCCTCCTCCAGCCTGTCCAGGTGGGTAAGCAGTCGGCACGTGTCTCCCGGTATGTTTGATGTCATTGTAGCCTCTAGCGAGTACCTGTTGTTTGAATCCCTGTCGATTCGAAGCCCGTCAATTGTCATGCTGCACGTGCCAGATCTTTCAGACATTATGAGATCAGAGTCAATCTTGTACGGAAGCGGAATCGGCTCCGAGCCGGCAGGCATGGACACGTCAGACTCCATTATCGGGCCTGGAATCGTGCTGTGCAATGTGATAAAGCCGTTGTTGATAAGATACTCGATTGCCCGGACAAACTCCGAGTCAGAAATGCCGCCCTCGCTCCAGAACTTTGCAATGGTTCTGACCCATCCGGGAAACTCCTCTTGTGCGCCTGCGGCGGGAATCACTGCCAGTACCAGTGCTGCCAGACATGCCGCCGTCAGATATGCCGGTCTCATGCGGTAGGGAACCGCCTTGGCACTTATATTTTGAGCGCAGATGTCTGGGCGCCGTATCCAAGGCGCGCGGATTGGAATAACTGTTATAGGAGAAACAGAGACAGCCGTGCAGATTGCAAAAGATAGACTATGAGGGCAAGGTGTGGGTGCTAGACTATAACAATCCAAAGCCGCTTTTGGATCACAGCATACACATGCTGGAGAGGCACGGCGTGCGGCGCGAGGACATGGAGATAACAGACACGCCTGTGGCAGACGTGGGAGCCATAGTGGTGGAGATATGGCCGTATGAGCTTGTGGTTGGGAGGGTCAGATCCACGCGCAACCAGTCGTTTATCAGCGGCACAGAGTTTACAATAGAGCTAAAGCTAGACGAGCACGGGAACTATGTGGACAGGACTTGAAAAAAAGGGCGCAAAACATGGCAGTAATGCTGGCAGCCGCGGGGACGATTGTAGTAATAGCCGCATACAGCTATGCGGATGATCTGACAAGGCAGAAGGGCCTGCAGTTCGGGGCAGAGTTGGAGCGGATTCAAGAAGATGTAAAGCAGCTGCAGACAAAGTTCTACTCGCAGAGGACGCTCTGGACAGAGGGCGACATAACAAAGGAGCAGCTGCTAGACTCGTATGACGCGCATCTAGAGGAGTTTGCAGGGATAATTTCAAGGTACGACGTGCTAGAGCCGCCGGACATATTCGAGGGATCCGTAGAGCTGCTAAAGACGTCATCGCAGACGCAGATGGAGAGCGACTCGCACTACATAGAGTGGATAAGGACCGGCGACGGGTCTGAAAAGGTCAGGTCTGATGCGCGCCTCCAAGAGTCCCTTGACTATGAGATGCTCGGGATTGCAGAGTTTTATGCGGCAAAGTCGGGCGTAAAAAGGTACGACCAGGAGCCGTTTACGCCCCCGCAGGCAGGCATTGCACAGAGGGTCGTGCAGGCGGCGCAGGCCATGACAGACAGGTGTGATGTGGACTTTAAAGACAGGTCGGGAGGGTTTGAGTCAGAGCAGCACAGTATCGACTGGCAGGGGTGTGTGGATTCAGCCCAAGAGTGGAAGACAGAGCACCTTCCCTAGCAGAATATGGGAAAGCATGTCCAGCCAAATGCAGACATACTGACTGCAGACAGGACTAGGACTCCTGCCACAGCGGCGACTATTAGCGCTACTTTCATGGCGCGGCATTGTAGCGATAACTTATAAATGTATAGAATGACTGGTTCGATACCCTCATATACAACTTGCCCGCAGGCATGTCATAATCATGAAGGAGATGACTAGTTTATGCCTCAATCAGGAATTGTCAAGTACCATGTTAAGCTTTCCTACGAAATTGACGGGCTCGTTGAACGCACAGATATAGTCGGTGCTATCTTCGGCCAGACAGAAGGACTGCTGGGCCCAGAGATGAATCTAAACGAGCTGCAGCGCACATCAAAGGTGGGCCGCATCGAGGTAAAGCCAAAATCCACTGCAAACACCACGTCAGGCATTGCGATCATCCCCATGAGCACGGACATTGACACGTGCGCCCTCATTGCTGCAGGAATCGAGAGCATTGACAAGGTCGGGCCGTTTGACTGCAAGTTCAAGCTAGATGCAATTGACGACGTGCGTGCGGCAAAAAAGGACGACATTGTAAAGCGCGCCAAAGAGATAAAGCGCAAGTGGGCTACAAAGACAGTAAGCGAGGGCGAATCCATGCTAAATGACGTCCACCACGGCAACTCGAGCAGGACCTCCACGTACGGGCCCTCAAAGCTGGCGTGCGGTTCTGGCATCAACAGCTCTGACTGGATAATCCTGGTGGAGGGGCGCGCAGACGTAAAGAACCTCCTGCGCGCAGGGTATGACAACGCGGTTGCAATCGAGGGGGCAAAGATAGACGAGACGATAAAGGAGCTGTGCGATGCAAAGGACACGGTCGTCGCGTTCCTTGACGGGGATCGCGCCGGCGGGTTCATACTGCGCGAGCTAAAGTCCATGGTGTCAGTAGATTACGAGCTCAGGGCCGACCCGTCAGTGGAGGTAGAAGAGATGACGCCGCAGAGAATCGACGAGATACTCGGGCCCGTTGCCGAGGAGATAAAGGCAGGCAAGCGCAAGGAGCCCATAACTGACTCGGACAAGCCGCTTGTAGAGGCGGCATCAAAGGTATTCTCGAGCATTAATGAGACCCTAGAGGCAGTGGCCATAGATGACTCAAAAAACGAGATCTTTAGGGTTCCGATAAGCGAGGTGGTAAGCAAGCTTGCCACCCAGTCGGGAATACAGTACCTGATGCTTGACGGAATCATTACGCAGAGGCTGCTTGACGGTGCAAAGGGGGCCGGAATCAAGTATGTGGTGGGCCACCGCATTGCCAAGCTGTCAAACTCTGAGGGCATGACGCTAAAGACGTTTGGCGATCTGGGTATCTCCTAGATGGCAGAATTAAAGATCCAGCACATCCTGACCCTTTCATACCTGCTCTCAAAGGGGGCAAGGCGCAACTTTGTCTCAATGTCTACTGCATCGCTGGGGAGCGGCCTCAAAAAGTCACAGCAGGCAGCATCAAGGCATCTTTTGGAGCTAGAGCAGGGCGGCTTTGTGGAGAGGAGGGTCACTGGGCGCACCACATCTGTGCGGATAACCCAGCAGGGATACTCGGAGATATCACGGCTCTACTCGGAGCTGCAAAAGGGCCTCAAGCCGTCTCCGCGCGTGGAACTAGAGGGGACGCTTGTCTCGGGGATGGGGGAGGGCGCCTACTATATGGCGCTCGACGGCTATACCAGGCAGTTTCGCTCCAAAGTGGGATATGTCCCGTTTCCCGGGACGCTTAATGTCCGCCTTGACAAGAGGGAGCAGCGCGAGGCAGTCAGGCAGTTTGAAGGCATGCCCGGGACGCGCATTGACGGGTTCTCTGACGGCAAGAGGACGTACGGCTGGGTAAAGTGCTTTGATGCAGAGATGAAAGGCATTGCATGCCACCTGATAATGCTGGAACGGACGCATCATGACGACTCGATAGTAGAGCTGATAGCTGGCGTCTGTCTCCGGGATGCCGCCTCCCTTGAGGACGGCTCTAGGGTGAGGATAGCCGTATCTGCAGACCCCTAGATTCCGTGTATCGAGCCGCCGTACTCTTTTTGTATCTTGGAGCTAGAGCTCTCCGGGACGGGGGACTGCAGCCTTGCGACGTCTGCATCAAGCCCTATCCTCTTGCATCCCTCCCGGATGAATTTTTCCTGATGCGCCTGGTCGTATCCGAGCGCTATTACCTGCGGCCTGACAAGATTGACTGTCCCAAATATGTCGTCTTCCTGGCCTATTATGCACAGGTCCACCATTACCAGCGACTCTACAAGCTCCTGCCTGAGCTCCTGCGAGTGCAGGGGCTTGCGCTTTTTCATCTTTACGGCGGTGCTGTCAGTTGCCACCACCACCACTAGCACGTCGCCAAGCTTTTTTGCCGCGTTGAGCGTGTGTATGTGTCCGGGATGTATTATGTCAAAGACGCCGCCTGCAAGCACCACCTTTAGCGACGCCCTTCCTGCCTCCGTGAGCGCAGTCCCGCCTGCATCGGCCAGCCCCTTTTGTACCAGCCCGTCGATAATCTTGTCCGCGTCGGCAGTCTTTTTTCCAAGTATGTCTGCGGGATTCTTGCCGCTTATCTGGCCCACATATACGGCAGCCAAGGCAGCGGATTCGTCTTGTTCCAACTTGTCTGCCCCCCGTTTCCCTCTTTAATTACATCTTTGGTGACTCTGGCAACTCTTCTGGGTCTGGGAACGGATGAGGAATCACGATCTCCAAATTCGATCCCGGGATCATGCCTCGACCGGCCGCCTCCGATCCCGGAGCCTCGATTACATCTAGGGCCGGGGGTACTACCCCCTGTGGCAGTCCATTAAAGAAAAACCCCATTTTCTTTAATACCTGCCCATTCCATTAAAGAAAACATACAAGGATTGCAGTCTATTAAAGAAAAACCCCATTTTCTTTAATACAAATCAAATCATTAAAGAAAAACACAATATCCTTTAATAGATGTGTGCCTAGCTATTTGGCATGGATACGGTGGACTTTCCAAACCCCAATGGCAGGTTCGAGTCCAACTCGCAGCAGAACCAGACGTTTGTGCCAAAAAAGCTGCCACCTGCAATCAAGTATGACAACGACCTGATGATGGCCCTCGTAAAAGCCGAAAGAAAGGTGGGCGAGTTGGAGGGGATCTGTAACGGGATCCCGGATCCATACATACTGATCAACGCGCACATGAGAAAAGAGGCGGTGCTGAGCTCAAAGATAGAGGGAACCCTGACGTCGCTAGAAGACTTTAACAGACACGAGGTAGTCGGCGACATTGAAAAGTCCGAGATGGAGTACCTGAGGCTGCGGGAAGTGATAAACTATGTGCACGCGCTAGACGCGTCGATAAAGGGCATAGACGATGGGGACGGGATGAGTCTCGAGCTGCTGCGCGAGTCGCACAAAAAGCTGTTGTACAAGGTAAGAGGCAGGAACAAGTCTCCCGGAATGTTCCGCGACATCCAAAATATGATAGTGGCGAGAAGGGGAGCAAAAAAAGAGGTGATATACATGCCACCCTCCGCCGAAAGGATGCGGGAGCTGCTTGACGACCTAGAGTCGTTCTTCCAGGCGGAAAACAAGGACATGTCCCCGCTGGTCCAGTGCGCCATGATCCACTACCAATTCGAGGCGATACATCCATTTCTTGACGGGAACGGCAGGATCGGAAGACTGATCCTGCCGCTATTGCTGTACGAGCGGAAGATACTGACCACGCCACTGCTGTACCTGAGCGAGTACTTTGAGGAGCACCTGACGGAGTACTATGCCGGGCTCATGGCCGTGAGCCAGAAGAGCCGGTGGTACGAGTGGTTGATGTTCTTTCTAGAGGCCTTTTCAGAGCAGGCCGAACGCACCATTGAAAGCGTCAAGAGGCTACAAGAGTTGCGCGAGAGATACAAAAAGACGCTGATGGAAAAGAAAAGGAGCTCAAAGGCCGTGTTCCTGCTGGATCACATAGTCTCAAACCCGTACATGACCATACCAAAGGCCCAAAAGATACTGAATACCACGTATCCGACCGCCAAGACGGCCGTGGCCGCCTTGGTGGATGCCGGGATACTCACCGAGGTGGAGACGGCTAGGGCCAAGGTGTTCGTGGCACAGGAGATAAGTGAGATTTTCCAGTCATAGTGTCCCGTATGTATATCTCGGCGCTCTCCAACATGTCATCTGTAGAGCAAGAGTTGTTGATATCGACCCCCACGTTTGCTCCAAACTGCCGGAACGAGTATTTCACTCCTGATGCCCTGTTTATCGCATGCAAGTACGGCCTCTCGTTTGACAAGCTCCCCGAGGAGGCCAAGAAGATGGTGCTAGAATATACCAAGGAATACAACAAGAGATGTCCAAAGCCTGGGGAGAAGCAAAAGTTTCCCTCGCCCATGTTCAGTTCTGATGCCATAGTATAGGTACAAGAGTCATGTCTTCAGGTCTTATTTTTTACCGGTTCAAGCCATCAGGGCAGGCATTTTCCCAAACCCCACGAATATGCAACATAGCATCTCAAACACACTTATTAACAAATATGCTCAAACATGTGTATGAATCATGACTTAATCATCACTTGGAAAGAGGGCGAGGGCTGGTCAAAAGAGGATCTTGTCTGGAGTGAAAAGGATACGGTCATCATGGAAGAAGCTCTGGCAGAAGACATCGAGACGTTTCCAACCAGTTATGAAAGCATTATGAAAGCATTATAAAAGAATATCCGGTTGGTGCTGTAAACTTGACGGGGTCTATACATGATCTTGATTCAAATGTTTGATTATCTCAGACCTCGTTTAGTTTACAATATCTATACCTGCATCACACACTGATGTAGAGACAAAAGTGGATGTGTGGTGATCGCGAGTAATAATGAAAAGGTGGTTGCGTGTTCCGCCAAGGAAGGTGTCCCGTTTTACCGGGTAACATCACAACCAATGCTATTATGTAAGGTGTCGTTATAAGTGTTGCAGAGGTCGCCTAGTTAGGTAGGGCGGGTGTTTCATAAATGCTGTTCCGCCAAGGAATCGTGGGTTCAAATCCCACCCTCTGCGTTAAAACTTTCTCCGATCAAACTATTCTACCGTGATTCCTGGCTCAGTCTTGAATTTTAACAGGTCAATGTTTGATATGTCCGGTGGGGTTGCCATCAGTCTCTTTGTATTCTTAATCCACTCGTCGCCCTTTGCGGCACATTCATCACAGATACAGTCGTCAAGCTGGGTCTTTACAGATCGCCAGTATGTCCTGCATGATATTGTAAACTAAACGAGGTCTGAGATAATCAAACATTTGAATCAAGATCATGTATAGACCCCGTCAAGTTTACAGCACCATCCGGTTGCATGAGAAATAAAGCTGCGCAAAGGCATTAAATTCAAAGGATGTAGATACTCTTTCTCCGCAGAAACGGGGATATCTCGCCCTTCTTATCAATACGTTGTAGAATGCACGTGGCATCTATGCAATCTCAAACATTATACAATGTAGAAACAAGCAGCATCACTTTGTTTTTAACCAGACATGCTAGCCGGTAGACCACGAGTAATTCCATATGTCCTCACTCAGGGGGCTTTATTATCTGATGCAAATTCTTCTAAAAGATGCCTCCAAACTACAGGATCTTGGATGTATTTTTCTGCAACAACGATACCGGCTTTGAGCATTGGAATCGTCAGTTCATCAAGTTGGTTCTGCTTGTCGGCCCTAGCAATAGGATCGGTCTCATTCCGGATTGACAATATTAAATCAGATGCTTTTTTACTTAGCAGTCTTTGATCATCAGATACTGAAATGACAGTGGGTTCTGAATTTCGCAAGTTGTCTATGACTTGCTGTTTTATTTCATCAGACACATTTGTATTCGGAAATAACAAGTCGTACAATACAAGGTAATCATATTCTTGAAACTCTTCGTTTGTTATGGCAGGTTCTATGAGACCGTCATTATTGGCGGTTTGGCCGTATATTGCTATTCCAATGGGTACAATTAACAACACTGCTGCAATCATCGCGGTCACGGACAGAGTTCTGTTCATCGCCATTAAATAGCGATTCATGTTAATAAATATTATGGTTGTTTATATAGTTTATTTCATTCTATAAAGTCATTCTCACTAGTTGGAATAATAATTAGTCATGAATACGAGATGGTATAATTAGAAAAAGTGATCAGACGCCATTCAGAGATGATTTGAATGACTGAAAATCCCTCAAGAGCCGCTCGTTTACATCTTTGGTTCAAGTCCGCCTGCCATCCTCAGCGCATCTACCAGGCCGTCTGCATACCCGATGCTCAGCACCGCCACCTCGTCGTGCCCGTCTGCAAGGAATTTTTCTGCGTCCCGTATGTACATCTCGGCGTTCTCCAGCACGTCATCGTACTTGCCTGCATACATGGACTTGGCTTCCTCAAGCGCGGCCCTTACCATCGGGACGTACTTTGCAATCATCTGCGCAGATATCTTTTCAACCGTGTTTCCTGCCGGCGCATCTACGCACCTGCATGTAGAGCCAAGGGCGTCAGACTCTGTAAAATGGAGGCTCCCGGGAATTATGACGGTGTGCGGCGGGCTGCCAAAATCAGTTCCTGCAAGGCTTGAGATCATGCCCGCGGTAATCCGCTGATCTTCTGAGCCGATCCTCGACGCTATTATACAGTATGTGGATTCGCCTATCACCCTTCTTGCCTGCCCCTTTTCTGCCTCTAGCAGCCCTGCCAGCGCATCACTTGGATCAAGAAAAAAATCCCTCTCCTGGTCGTACTCGAGCAGCAGTATTGTGTGCCCCCCCTCTGCCATGTTCTTGTATAGGGTGCGGTACGGCGTCGCAAACGACTCGCCCCCCATTATGGTGGCGACCCGTCCCACCTTGTAAAAATGCAGGCCGCACTCGCCCACTATGGCAGTGAGCGCAGAAGACGCGTGGATGGCGCCTGTGGCAGTCCCCTGAGCCGCCGCCCTGGTCCGCAGCTCGATGTGGGTGGTTGCAATGTATGGATCCCCGTACGAGAGCAATACTGCCTCGCCGTCTTTTGCGCTCTTTAGAATCTCCGCCCCGTCTTCTACCTGCCACCTCTTTGCAAGTACTAGCTTGCCGCCTGTTACATCTCTGATCCGGGAGACGTCGCGCTCTGGAACAGGGCTTGTAAACTGCTCCAGATATACGACGTCTGCTCGCGCAAGCACGTCTATCCCACGGGCAGGAACCGAGTCAAACCCGGACACGCCTAGTCCCACAAACCACAGCATCGCTACCGACCGTGCAGTCTCCTCAGGTGGCCGATGGTCTTTTTTAGCACCTCTATCCCCCGGAGGTACTCTTCTATCGAGACCTTTTCGTCAACTGTGTGCGCCTCGTGCGGATCCCCGGGCCCGTACGTCACCACCGGGATCTTCCACTGGTTCCCAAGCACGTTCATGTCGCCCGTGCCGGTCTTTCTTATCAGGGTGGGCCTTGATCCCACCACGTTCATGATGCCTAGCGTAAAGGCGCGCACAAGCGGCGAGTTGTGCGGCGCCTCAAAGGGCTCTGTCTCATCAAGTATCGAGTAGAACGCCTCTACGTCCCTCTCTGCAGAGATCTCCTTTACCATGATCGCGATTTTTTGCTCTGTGTCCTTGCAGTTCTTGTCTACTGGAATTCGTATGTCAAATACGGTCTCGCACTCCTTTGGGGTCACGTTGTGGCTTATGCCGCCCCGGATCTCAGTCATCGTGGCAGTCAGCATCATCCCCTTGCTCTTTGCGTCCTGGCCTGACTCGAGCCTCTTTTTTAGCTCTGCGGCAAAGATCATCGACTCTTCTATCGCGTTCTTTGAGAGCCAGGGGGCGCTCGCATGAGCGCTGTCCTTTGCGCTCACCTTGAGGTTGATTGCAAGCCTGCCCTTGTATGCTATCGTGACCTGGCATATGCCGCTTGGCTCGCCAAAGACGGCATAGTCTACGTCCATCCCCTTTTTTACAAGGTTTTTGATTCCCGTGGCGCTCCCCTCCTCATCTACTGCGCCCACAAATATCACGGTCCCCTCGCCGTCTTGTACTGATGCGGCCGCAAACAGCATCGCCATGAGCGGCGCCTTTGCGTCTGATGCGCCCCTTCCGTACAGCGAGTCGCCTTCGCGCCTGACCCTGACCTTTCCGGGAACCACGTCCATGTGTCCGCACAGCATTATCCGGGGCGAGCCGGACCCCTTTGTGGCAATCAGGTTTCCCACCTCGTCTACGCGTATGTCAGAGAACCCCAGGTCGTCGCACTTGTCTGCAAGAAATTCTGTCATCGGCTGTTCTGCAAGCGACGGCGTGTACAGCTTTAGCGCCTTTTCAAGGGACTTTGTGGCAAATGTAGGCGTTACTGTAAAGTGACTCAATTCCTGCCCACCGCATACTCTAGCATCAGCGACGGAATGTCAATCCCGCAGACGCGGACAGTATTCTTGTACTCTGTGGTGTTATTCACCTCGTGTACCACCAGTCCCCTCTCCTCGCTCTCCATCAGGTCCACCCCGACAATGTCCCCGTGTACTGCGTTTTTTGCCTTGATGCACATTTCTTCCATCTCCTTTGTGACGTCGCATTTCTCTGCCACTCCGCCTAGCGCCATGTTTGTCTTCCAGTGGTCTGATTTGCGGTAGATGGCAGCGACTATCCTGTCGCCGACCATTATGGCCCTTATGTCCCTTGGCGGCCTCTTTACAAACTCCTCTAGATAGTGGATCTGGTAAATCGGATACATGGACTCCCTGCCTTCAATTATCCCCTCTGCGGCATCCCGGTCGTTTAGCTTTGATATGAGCCTGCCCCAGCTGCCGACTGTCGGCTTTATCACCCGGGGGTACCCGCACGACTCGAGCGCCTGCATGGCGGCGTCCTTTGAAAAAGCGACTGTCGCATGGGGCGTCGGGACGTTTGCCTTTTTTAGCAGCATGTGTGTAAAGAGCTTGTTTCCTGCAAGGATTCCCGTATCAAGGCAGTTTATCACCCTGACTCCCATCCCCTCGAGGGCCGCAGTGGAGTGCAGGTTCCGGTAATAGCTCACACACCTCTGAATCACAGTCCCGTACTCTTGCGGGGCCTTTTCCAAGTCGAGCGCGAGTTTTTTGCAGTCAACCATGCTGACGCTGATGCCGCTCTTCTTTCCGGCCTCTATTAGCGCCTTTTCTTCCCAGCGGATTGTGTCATAGAGGACCGTGACGTCAGGACTCACTGCCCCCAGTCCTCGCCGACTGTCTGGGCGGGCTTTAGCGTAAAGCCGTCCTGGCTCTTTGCAAGCTCAAAGCCTGCACCGCATTCCGGACATGTCACGATCTCGCCCTCTACTGCGTCTCCGGGAACAGAGATCTCCGCGTCACATTCCTCGCATTTTGGCATGGGTATCGTCTGCACCCCTCTCTATTTATCACTATGTCCGCCGCGCCGGTTCAAATATCTGGCGCGCATGCCGCCTGTCATGGACAAAAATCTGGCATCCCGGTGGGATGAAGAGTACCAAAGGGGCAGGTACAAAGACGAGCCCCACATCGGGTTTGTCAGGCAGATAATAGAGACGCTTGAAGAAAACCCCCGGGCCAGGGCAGGCAGGGGCCTGTACATTGGATGCGGCAGCGGGAGAAACTACATCCCGCTTGCAGACTCGGGGCTGGATATTATAGGAATAGACATATCCCGGGTTGCAATAGAGAGGCTGTCTGCCCGGGCTCCCGGACTTGCAGGAAACATTACACACGCGGACTTTGAGGACTATGAGGCAGGCATGTTCGAGTATGCCGTATCCATCCAGACATTCCAGCACGGGACGCAGGAAAAGACTGCGGGATATTTTGCAAAAGTGTCCCGGATTCTAAGGCCGGGCGGACTGTTGTTTTTGCGCGTAAACTCTAGCTCGACGCAGATACGTCTCAGACATGCAGTCACGGAAAAAGGCGGCTCTGGCGGGTTTACAGTCAGGTATCTAGAGGGGCCAAAAAAGGATCTTGACGTCCGCTTTTACTCGCTTGCAGAGCTAAAAGACCTGTGTCGCGGATTTGATTACGTGCATCCGGCGCTAGAGAATGTGACTGCGCGCGCACAGGGCGGGGGCGCGTGGTCGCAGTGGGAGCTAATCCTCAAAAAAAATGACTAGTCATCTGCAATCTTTTTCTCCAGCCTGTCCTCCAGTGGTATCTCTAGCAGGTCCCCCATTCTGAGCCCCTTGAGCCCTGCAGCCACTGCCTTTGCGCCCTCGTCGTTTCTGTCAAGGCCCAAAAGGGACATGAGGTATGCCGCCCCCGTCTTGCCTGCAAGCTCGCCAAAGACTATCCTTCTCCTATTACCGACTGCACGCGGGGGTATGGGCTCGTATGCGGCAGGGTTCCGGAGTATGGCCGCAAGGTGGGTTCCCGCCTTGTGCTTGTATGCCGACGAGCCCACTATGGGCTTTGAGTCATACGGGGTGATTGACGTGTACTCTTCTATCAGTCTGGAGAGATCAAGCAGCATGTCAAGCCTAAAGTCGTTTGGCGACTTGTACAGATATGTGAGCGCCACTGCCACCTCTGCAAGCGGCGGGATTCCTATCCTCTCGCCGATTCCGTCTATGGTGGTGTGTATCTGATCCACCCCCGCATCGCAGGCGGCAAACGCGTTTGCGACTGCAAACCCAATGTCGTTGTGCACGTGGGCATCAAGGGGCACGCTGACTATGTTCCGCACCCTTTTGACAAAGTTGTACATGCCGATGGGCCGGAGTATTCCCACGGTATCAGGCAGGCTTATCCTGTCGACTCCGGCAGCCTCTATTGCCTTGCAAACGCTTGCCAGAAACTCCGGGTCGGCCCTGCTGCCGTCCTCTACCGTAAAGCGGATCTTGAGGCCGTGGGCCTTTGCATACTCTACCGTCTCGACTGCCCTGTCTAGCGCCTCCTGCCGAGATATGCGCAGCTTGTCGCGCAGGTGTATGTCAGAGATGCCAAGGTATGCGGCGCACCACTTTGCCCCGCAGTCAATTGAAATGTCGACGTCCTCCTTTAGGGCGCGGCCGTGAGATACAATGTCTGCCCTGAGCCCCTGCTTTATTATCATCTTGGTGGCCTCCTTGTGGTCTGCAGAGACGACAGGCGATATCTCTATCTGATCCACCCCGAAATAGTCAAGCATCCATGCAATCTGGATTCTCTGCTTGTTTGTAAAAGACACCCCGGGGTGCTGCTCGCCCTCCCTCAGCGTGCTGTCAAGCACCCGGATCTTCTTTGGGTCCTTGTCGTACGCGTTGTACAAGTCTGCATAATAGTTTGGATCTCTCATTGCTGATTTCGCTGGTAATTGTACGGGTTATAAACATATTCGTACTATATTCAGTCAAAAAACCTCCAATTGATCCTAATATAGTTGCAAATGTGCACAATCAGACGAAAGTCGCATCAGACCACTTTTTTGAGTATGATTACAGTGTTCGTATCCACCACTCCCGGGATCTTGCGGAGCGCGTCAATGGTGCTGTTTATCGCAGATATAGTGTCAGCCGTGATCACGGTGGTAATGTCGTACTGGCCCGTGATCTCGTATACAGTCCTGACGCCGTCTAGCTTTGCGAGCTTTTGCGAGACCTTTGCAGTCTCTGTTGCAGAGTCGACTGATACGAGCACTACTGCGCTAGTGGTGTTTGTCTCGCCAAGCTCCACTGTGAACTTTTTGATGGTGCCAGAGCTTACCATGTTCTTTACGCGCCTCCGGACCGCCGACTCTGAGAGGTTTAGCTTTTTCCCAATGTCCACAAAGGACTCCCTCGAGTTCTCCCTCAAAAAGCCGATTATCTTCTTGTCCACGCCGTCACTGTATGTCACGTCTTTTCTCCTCCTTCCCAAGTACCAGATCAAGGGAATGTAAAACTTGCGCTATGTCCTGCTCTGTGATTACCAGCGGGGGGAGCAGCCTCAGTATGTTCCTGCCGGAATACAGCATCAAGACGCCCTCCTCGATGAGATCGGCTAGCACGTCGCGTACCTCGAACTTTAGCTCGACTCCTATCATGAGGCCCCTGCCTCGCACGTCCCGGATTACCGGGTGTTTTTTTCCCAGCTTGTCAAGCCCGTCTGCAAGCACGGCGCCCATCTTGCGCGAGTTCTCAACCAGGCCGTCTTTTGTGAGCGCCGCCAGTGCCGCAGTTCCTGCCGCGCACGAGAGCGGGTTTCCGCCAAACGTTGAAGAGTGCTCGCCCTTTGACATTACAGACATGATATCCTCCCTTGCAAGCGTCGCTCCCATGGGCACGCCGCCTGCAATCCCCTTTGCAAGGCACATGATGTCAGGTGCAGTATCCCAGTGGTCGCACGCCCACATCCTGCCTGTGCGTCCAAGGCCTGCCTGTATCTCGTCAAATATTAGCAGCGCCCCCCTCTCATCGCACAGCTTTTTTGCATCCTGCAAAAAGCCGTCAGGTGCCACGTTGATGCCGCTCTCCCCCTGTATGGGCTCCATTATTACAAGCCCCGTGTCTTCATCCATCGTATCACGCAGCGACTCGATGTTGCCAAATGATGCAAAGGAGACCTTTTCCATCAGGGGCCCGAACGCCTTTTTGTACTTTGGATTAAACGTAAGGGACAGGGCTCCAAACGACTTGCCATGGTACGAGCCCTTCATTGCAACCATTCCCTTTTTGCCTGTGAACTTTCTTGCAAACTTTATCGCGGCCTCTACTGCCTCTGCCCCGCTGTTGTTCAGATGCACCTGTTTGAGGCCCTTTGGCGCAAGGCCTATTAGCGTCTCCAAGAACTCCTCGCGCGTCTTGTTGTATAACGAGCTGTGCACCGTGATTATCTTGTCTAGCTGGTTCCTTATCGCGTCGTTGACCCTCTTGTTCTGGTGCCCTACGAGCGCGACGCCGTACCCGCCCATGCAGTCGACGTACTCTTTTCCGTCTGTGTCCCAGACGCGGGCGCCCGCGCCCCTATCTACTGTCACCGGGAACCTCTGGTAGAGGCCGCCCATGTATCTGTCCTCACTCATTGCTAATCACCGTACAGTTTTTGTGCGATATGGCAGAGGATATAGGATTTTCCCTCTGCCCGTTTGCAATCAGTGCCTCGCCTACGCCCATCTCCAGTGCCTCGATGGATGCGAGGATCTTTTTTTCCATCCCGGGCCCCGTCTTTGGCCGCTCTTCTCTTGCCTCTGCAAGCGTCATTTCCGGCACCAGCCTGCCGTCCTTGAGAAATCCGTCCACGTCTGTCACAAACAGCACCCTGTCGCTTTTGATGCTTGCCGCCACGTATGCTGCGGCCCTGTCCCCGTCCACGTTGAGAAACTCTGATTCCTCGCTGATTGCAATGGGGGATATGACAGGCACGTACCCCTGCCCCAGGAGCGACTGCAGGAATCCAGAGTTTATCTTGCGTATCTTGCCTGTATATCCGCCGTCGATCGCCTGCTTGCGGCCCTTTTCATTTACGATGAGGAGTTTTTTCTTCCTGTCTGCCTCTATGGTGCGCGCATCCACTCCCGAGATTCCGACTGCGTTGATGCCGTGCTGCTGCAGCATCAGGACTATGGACTTGTTTATCCTGCCTGACATGACCATTGTGAATATCTCTGCAGTCTCCATGTCAGTGTACCTGCTCCTTATGCCGCTTGGAGACGTGACAAATTTAGGCTCCTTGCCGAGCTGGCCGCAGACGCGCGTCACCTCTTTGCCGCCGCCGTGCACTATGACAAGCCCCTCGGATTCCGCGATTTTTTTGATGTCAGGTATCGTGGATGCGTCCAGGTCGTCTACGACGCTTCCGCCTATCTTTATGGTGATCATGGCTACACGGGGGTAAGCGGGGTGTACCTCAGCCCAGTTATCTCGTCAAATCCGCACATTACGTTCATGTTTTGAACCGCAGAGCCTGCCGCGCCCTTCATCAGGTTGTCTGATGCAGAGAGCGCGATGAGCCTGTTGTTGTCCTCGTCCAGGTCAAAGCCGATGTCGCAAAAGTTAGAGCCCACCAGAAACTTTGGATCCGGGAACTTGTAGAGCCCCTTTTTGTCCCGGATGAGCCTTACAAAGAACTCCTCGCCGTACGCCTGGCGGTATATCTTCCACAGCTCTTTCTCGCCAATGTCTTTTTTTAGGAACGTGTGGTTGGTGCACAGTATCCCCCGGACCACGTCAACTGCGTGCGGACTCATCGATACGCGGATCTTTTTGCCGGCAATCTCGCTGAGCTCCTGCTCTATCTCGCCTGTGTGCCTGTGCTTTGCAGGCTTGTACGGCCTGATGACTCCGGCACGCATTGCATGCGCTGTCCCAGAGCCGGAACCTGCCCCCGACGATCCTATCTTGGAGTCGACTACAATGTGATCCGTGTCTATCAGGTCCTCCCTTATCAGCGGGGCCAGTGCAAGCATGGATGTGACTGCCATGCAGCCCGGACACGAGACGAGCTTGGCGCCCCTTATCTGCTCCCTGTGCAGCTCTGGCACGCCAAATACCGACTTTGGGAGATAGTCCGGGTGCGGATGTGTCCATCCGTACCACTTGTCATACGCCGACTGCTCGTGCAGCCGAAAGTCCGCGCTCAGATCTATTATCTTGACGCCCCTGTCATATAGGGCCTTTACTATCTCGGTGGCAGTGCCGTGCGGTACGGCAGTAAACACCAGGTCGCAGCTGTCAGTGAGCCTGTCATAGTCAAGCTCTGAGAATACCATGTCCGTGAACCCCTTGAGGCTTGGCTGCACCCTGTGCAGGTACTCGCCTGCGTGGTTCCTTGATGTCACTACGGAGATCTCCACGTCCGGGTGGTTTACCAGCAGTCGGAGGACCTCCCCTCCCACGTACCCGGATGCGCCAACTACTCCAACCTTCATTATATGGCTCCTCGCGGAGCGGTATAATTTATTTCCTAACGAGGTCTAGGGCAAACTTTACCATGGCTCTTGGAATGTTTTGCTCGGCCACCTTTGCAATCCCCTTGAACTCGACTGTGTTGTTGACCTCGTGTACCAGCAGGCCCCTTGACTCGTCTTCCATCATGTCCACTCCGAGTATGCCTCCGCCTACTGCCTCTGACGCCCTTGTCGCAAGCTCGCCTATCTCACCGGTTATCTTGCACAGTTCCGGCTCCCCGTCTAGCGCCAGGTTTGTCTTGAATCCAGACGACCTGCGGTACATTGCGGCAACCGGCGCGCCTCCGACCGTGATTACCCTGATGTCCCGGGGGGGCCTCTTTACCATCTCCTGCATATAGTAGATGCGGTCATGCGGGCCGTCAGTTACCCCCCTTATCTCCAGTATCGCATCCATCGCGTCCCCGTCCCTTATTGGCATGACGCCGCGCCCCCAGCTTCCGATTACGGGCTTTATCACCAGCGGGTATCCCGTCTCTTTTGCGTTCTCTGCTGCCGCCTCTCCGGAGAATGAAAAGTACGTCTTGGGCGTGGGAACGCCGGACTTTTTGAGCCGCGCAGTCATGAACATCTTGTTTCCGCATATGCCTGCCACTGCAAAATTATTGATTACCGGGACGTCTAGAAACTCGAGGCATGCAGTAAAGTGCAGCCCGCGAAAATAACTCACGCACCGCTCGAGCGCCACGTCGCCAAAGTCGCGTCCTGCCTTTGTGTCCGTGTTAATCTGGGTAGTCTTTGCATCACGCATCACGCACTCGCAGCCAAGCTCAGACGCCTCCTTTTGAAGCATCTTCTCCTCGGTCCTCAGGCGGTCAAAAACTATGCAGACCCGGGACATTACTCTCCCCAGTCTTCGCCTACGCTCTCTGCCTGCTTTAGCTCGATGTTTGATCCGTCCTTTTTTGCGATCTCAAAATCGGCTCCGCAGTCAGGGCAGGCGATTATCTCGCCTGTTGCGGCATCAGATGGAATGCCTAGTCCCGCGTCGCACTCTGGGCAGTTCATATTTTTTTTGACCTCTTTTTTTGTAATTTATTAGCTTCTGTTGACTGCATTCCCCACAGTTCCACGAATCCGGCTGCCAGCCTCTGATCAAACGTGGATTCTGCGCCATATGTGGCAGCGTCCCGGCTGTAAAGGGATTCAGAGGACTTGCGGCCGACTACCCTCATGGCCCCCTTGAATAGCTTGAGGCGGACCATTCCAGACACGGTCTTTTGGGACTCGGAGATAAACCCGTCCAGGTCAGCCCGGAGCGGATCCTGCCAGAGCCCCGAGTATGCAAGATGTGCCCACTGCTCGTCTACCATCCCCTTGAACCTGTTCTGGTGGCTCGTGTGGACCATCTTTTCAAGGTCGGAATGGGCCTCGATCAGACACGAGGCGGCAGGCGTCTCGTACACCTCGCGGGACTTTATTCCCACCACCCTGTCCTCTATGTGGTCGATGATGCCGACTCCTGCGGCCCCCGCCTTTTTGTTGAGGTACTCGATTATCTTTTGCGCTCCGCGCACCTTGTCTGCACGTACCGGCACGCCCCTTGCAAACTCGATCTCCACGTATGCCGGCCTGTCAGGCAGGTTCTGCGTCTTTACCCAGATAAACGCGTCATCAGGCGGCTCTTTGTACGCGTCTTCTATCACGCCGCCCTCTATTGCGCGGCCCCACAAGTTCTGGTCAATGCTGAATTTCTTTGCGACTGACTCGATGCTTATCTTGTGCCTTTTTGCAAACTCTAGCTCTGTGGTGCGGTCAAGGTTCTTGTCGCGTATTGGCGCCAGTATCGGAAGCGCAGAGCCTGAGCGCAGCGTCACATCAAAGCGCACCTGGTCGTTGCCCTTGCCGGAGCATCCGTGCGCAAGCGCGGCGGCGTTCTCCTTTTTTGCCACCTTGAGCATCTCCTGGGCTATGAGCGGCCTTGCAAGCGCGGTTGCCAGGCAGTATTTCTTCTGGTACAGGGCGTTTGCCTTTATCGAGGGTATGACATACCCCGAGACGAACTCTTTTCTTGCGTCAATGGTATAGTGCTTTTTCACGCCGAGCTTTTTTGCCTTGGACTCTATGATCCTGTGGTTCTCGCCCTGGCCCACATCTACTGTCACCGTAACTACGTCCATGTCGTGCTCCTCTTGGAGGTACTTTACCACTACTGATGTGTCGAGTCCGCCCGAGAATGCGAGAACCGCCTTTCCAGCCATAATGTGTTTTTGCCGCTGTATTTTGGAATTTATCTTTTGTGTTAGGCTCAAATCAGGCCGGGCTAGCTTGAGCTAAAATTCGATTATTTTTTAACCGTCAGATATAACGCTGTTTTATGAAAATGGTAATGGCTGCCGTGGCAGGCGTGGCCATAGTACTGCTAGGTATAGCGGCATACCCGGAGGATCGCGGACAGACGCAGCTGCGCATGGCATACTTTCCAAACGTGGGCCATGCCATACCGATAGTGGGAGTCGAGCGCGGGTTCTTTGAAGACGAGGTGGGAGACATCTTGGAGACGCGCGTCTTTGACAGCGGGCCGCAGGCAATCGAGTCAATCTTTGCAGGCTCTATTGATGTGGCGTACGTGGGCCCGGGGCCTGCGATAAACGGATTTTTAAACTCGGAGGACAAGAACGTGCGAATCCTTGCCGGCGCCGCAAGCGGGGGGGCAAGCTTTGTGGCGCACCCGGACTCGGACATATCCGGGATCCCGGACTTTGACAAGAAAAAGATCGCCGCCCCGCAGATAGGCAACACGCAGGACGTCTCGCTGCGGGACGCGCTGTCCGCGCACGGCCTGTCTCCGGCAGAAAAGGGCGGCTCTGTGATTATTTACAACATTCCAAACCCGGACATTCATACGCTGTTTGTAAAGGGGGAGATAGACGGGGCGTGGGTTGCAGAGCCGTGGGCCACCATACTAGAGCAGGACCTGGGAGGCAAGAGGATATTCTACGAGGAAGAGCTGTGGCCTGGCGGCGAGTTTGCATCAGTGCTGCTGATTGCAAATACCGACTATGTCCGGGAGAATCCCGGGATAATATCCGGGCTGCTGCGCGCGCACAACCATACCGCGTCATGGATAAACGAAAACCCTGCAGAGACGCGCTCTGCATTCAACGGCTTTTTAGAGTCGCACCTTGGCAGGCCGCTGCCAGATCACATAGTGGACATATCCCTTGCAAACATAGAGATCACGGCAGACACAAAGGCCAGCTCTGTGTATTCGTTTGCAAAAAAGGCAGACGGGCTCGGATATCTGGGGCGCCACGGCTACGACCTGTCGGGCATATTTTACGGGGAGGGACAGAGATGAAGCTAGAGGCCCGGGGCGTTACAAAATATTTTGGCAGCGACTCGCACAAGCTGCAGGCGCTCGGCGGGATAGACCTAGAGGTGGAGGCAGGCGACTTTGTGTGCCTGGTCGGGCCGTCAGGCTGCGGCAAGTCGACGTTTTTGAGGATTGTGGCGGGGCTTGACTCGCCAGATGACGGGCAGATACTCTTTGATGGCAGGCGCGTGACGGAGACGGGGCCTGAGAGGATAATGGTGTTCCAAGAGGGCGCGCTGTTCCCGTGGCTGACCGTGCAAGACAACGTGGAGTTCGGGCTAAAGATGGCAGGCCTGCCGCGCGAGCAGCGCTCAAAGATTGCAAAGAGATACCTTGACATGATGCAGCTCTCAAAGTTTGCAGGCTATTACACGTACCAGCTGTCCACCGGGATGAAGCAGCGCGTCGCAATAGCGCGCGCACTCGTGATGGATCCCGACGTGCTGCTGATGGACGAGCCCTTTGCCGCGCTCGACGAGCAGACCAGGAACCTGCTGCTAGTAGAGATGCAGCTTGTCTGGGAAAAGACGAAAAAGACGATACTGTTTGTGACCCACAACATAGAAGAGGCGGCAGTGCTAGGTACAAAGATAGCGGTATTTGGCAGCAGACCGTCTGTAATAAGAAAGGAGATTGTAAATGATCTTCCCAGGCCGCGCGCCGGGGGGGATGACTCACTGGGGGCGCTCAAGGGAGTGATCACTGCGGCGCTCAGGGATCCGGGGGAGCCGGGTTGAAGTACCTGCCGCACAGGGTCGCATTTTACGCCGGGATTATCGCAGTGTGGCAGCTGGTATCCATGGCAGGCGTGTGGCCCTCCAACGTGTTTCCGTCCCCCTACGAGGTGGCAGAGGATCTCGCATACGGGGCGACTGATGGCGGGCTGTTCTACGGGATTGCAACTAGCATGTGGCGGCTGCTCGTCGGGCTCGGAATAGCAATCGGCGGCGGCGTGATTCTCGGCGTGCTCATGGCCAGAGTCGAGTCCATAAACCAGACAGTCGGCTCCCTGGTACTGGGGCTGCAGTCGATACCCTCGATTGCGTGGGTGCCGCTTGCGATACTGTGGTACGGGCTAAGCGATGCCGGAATCATATTTGTGGTGGCAATAGGGGCCATATTTGCAGTCACGATAAACACGTACACGGGCGTCAAGAACATAGACCCGCACTTTATCGAGGCTGCAAGGAACATGGGGGCAAAGGGGACGCAGCTCGTCTTTGGCGTGCTATTGCCTGCGGCATTCCCGTACATGATCACGGGCTTCAAGCAGGGCTGGGCGTTTGCATGGAGGGGCGTGATAGGGGCAGAGCTGCTCTTTGCGTTTCTGGGGCTGGGCCACCTCTTGTATGCTGCGCGCTCGCTTACGGACGTCTCGTATGTGATTGCAATCATGCTAGTCATAATGGGCATAGGGCTTGCAGTGGACGGGGTCGTGTTCAGGCGGGCAGAAGACAAGGTCATGTCGCGCTGGGGACTCCGGTAGTCCGGGCCGCGCACATGCGCTTTCTGCCTAGTTTGCGATTGTGGCATTCTTGTAGGGGGCCCTGAGCGATACCAGAAATGCGACCACGATTATCGCTATTGCAAAGTACAGCACGGTCGAGTACCCGTACGCAAACGCAATGGTTCCCGCAGTCACCGGCCCGATGACTGTCGCAATGGAGATGGTAGAGCTGAATATCCCGGTGCTGGTGGACTTTGGGTTGTGCTCCATGAGGTGAAAGTTTCCCCCAATGTACAAAAACGCCCACGTGCCCCCGACTAGCGCCATGAACGGCATGGCCTGCCACCACTCTGTCACAAACAACAGCCCCACAAAGACAAACGTGGTCATCCCTATGCCTATCTTGAACTTTGTAATGTGCGATATCTGGATGCGGCTTGCCATGAGCGTCATGATTACAAATGCGGTAAGCGTGTTTGATACGTACACTATGGATATGTGGTACAGCTGCCCCCCGAGCTGCTCTGTTATCATGAGCGGCAGGACTGTCCATACTGATGCCGCGCCAATGTGGCGCAAGAGCAGCGCCAAAAACAGGTACCTGTTCCGGGAGATTATCCCCCTTGTGGTCCCCGGAGCCCTCTCCGGCCTGGCTCTCGTATCTGGCAGCTGCGTTGATGCGATGAATCCTGCGACAAACAGTCCTGCCGCGACTAGGAATATCAGCTTTGTATCGTTTGTAATGCCGGCAGCGGCGATTCCTGCAAGCCATCCGAGGGCGTGAAACGACACCACTGATGCCACCTTTTTCTTCTCGCGGCCGGCCTCGTACGCGTATGCCAGCATTGCAGGGGTCATTATCCCGTATGTAATGCCCGCCCCGACCCGGGCGACAAGCAGCGTGGCAGAGTCCTCTGCAAGGTAGTGCAGGCCAAACGTAACGGCGCACGCCACGAATCCCACGCGGATAAAGAGCAGCCTCCTTCCGTACCTGTCAGAGATCCTCCCAAAGTACAGCTCTGAGAGTATCTGTGCAAAGCTAAAAGACGCGATGATTATGCCTATCTCAAAGATGGATACGGTAGCCTCCTTTGCAATTATGGGCATGAATACAAAGATCATTCCAAGCCCGGAGTTTTGAAAAAAGGTGGCGCATCTGATATAGTTGTTCACGGCAAAACGCCCCATATCTCACACGTCGGTTCCGGTTCTAATTTGAATCAATTGAAGCCCCGGGCAGGGAAAAGAAATTAAACTTGGAGGCATGTGCGGTATATTGTGAGCCAGAAAGAGCCGTTTCTTGACGCCCTGAAGAGCCGCATACTTCTCTTTGACGGGGCCATGGGAACAGAGATACAAAAGAGGAATCCCGGGACAGATGACTTTCCGGACGGCAGGGACGGATTCAACGACGGCCTAATACTGACGCATCCCGACTGGATAAGGGAGATACACCGCAGCTATCTTGACGCGGGGGCAGACTGCATAGAGACAAACTCGTTTGGATCTAACAAGATAAAGCTTGACGAGTACGGGTTTGGGGACCAGACAGTGGAGATGAACCAAAAGATAGCGCAGCTTGCATGCGGGGTGTGCGCAGAGTATACTGACAGGCCCCGGTATGTCATAGGCTCGATGGGCCCGTCGGGGTTCCTTCCAAGCTCAGAGGATCCGGATCTCGGGCAAAAGTCGCTTGAAGAGATACAAGAGGCCTTTGAGCTCCAGGCAGAGGGACTGGTTCTTGGCGGAGTCGACGCGCTATTAATCGAGACAAGCCAGGACATACTAGAGGTAAAGATTGCAATAGAGGCGTGCCACAAGGCCATGGAAAAGACGGGCCGCCGCGTGCCGATAATATCCAATGCCACGCTTGACCAGTACGGCAAGATGCTGCTTGGTACAAGCGTCCAGGCCGCATACACTGCAGTCTCTGACATGGGAATAGACGTCTTTGGCCTCAACTGCTCTACGGGGCCAGTGGAGATGACTCCCAGCATAAAGTGGCTTGACGAGCAGCGCCACAGCGTACTAGTGGTGCCAAACGCGGGGATGCCAGAGAACGAGGGCGGCAGGGCGATATACAAGATGACACCAGAGCAGATGGGCGATGCGCTCGGCGGCTTTATGGACAAGTACGGGCGCGTGCGTATAATAGGCGGATGCTGCGGGACGAATCCCGAACACATCAGGGAGCTGCGCAGGGCCATAGACCAACGGTTAAGTATTTAGAAAAACAGGGCAGGTGATGGACAGGCCGCGCATAAGCTCTGCACTAAAGGCAGTAGACCTGAGGCAAGAGCCGCGCCCGCTGATAATAGGGGAGAGGCTCAACACGCAGGGCTCGCGCAAGGCAAAGAGGATGGTGCTAGATGGCGACTATGACGGGCTGGTGGGGATTGCGCGCACGCAGGCCGAGGACGGGGCCCACTGCCTTGACGTGTGCGTCGCCACCACAGAGCTTACAAACGAGCTCGAGTTCATGACAAGGCTTGTAAAAAAGATAAGCCTCGAAGTCGACGCCCCGCTGGTGATAGACTCGACTGACCCAGAGGTGATAGAGTCCGCAGTAAGGCAGATTCCCGGAAGGCCGGTAATCAACTCGATAAACCTAGAGGGGGACGGCAGCAAGTTCCGGGCGCTCGCGCCAATAATGGCAAGGTACGGCATCCCGGCAATATCCATGTGTATCGGGCCTGACGGCATGGCAAAGACGCCGCAGCAAAAGCTGGCCACGGCCCGGCTGTTATACGAGGAGGGGAAAAAGTACGGCCTGAACATAGAGCAGTTCATCTTTGACGTGCTCACGTTCACGCTGGGCACGGGCACCGCAGATCAGATCAACGCAGGCAATGACACCCTGGAGGGAATACGCCTGGTAAAAGAGCACCTCCCGGGATGCCTTACCACGCTGGGATTATCCAACATTAGCTTTGGGCTCTCGCCGCCTGCAAGAAAGGTGATCAACTCTGTGTTTTTGCACCACGCGCTAAAGGCGGGGCTTGACTCTGCAATAGTAAACGCAAAGGAGATAGTTCCGTACGGCGAGATCGACCCCGCAGAGGCAAGGCTTGCAGAAGACCTCGTGTTCAACTCGCATCCTGACGCGCTCGCAGACCTCATAGCCCATTTTGACAAGACCGGGGCCGGTCCTGGCGAGGCAAAAAAGGCCGCAATAGATCCAGACCTGCCTCCCGGAAAGAGGGCGTATTTGCGCATCATACACCGGCTCAAAGACGGCATTGAAGACGACGTGGTAGAGGCAATAGCAGAAAAGCTCGGGGACAGGAGCATTATACAAAAGGGCCAGAGACTCTCCCTTGATGCGCCTCTGGACGTGACGCACGAGGGCGCCATCAGGACGCTCAACGAGGATCTCCTGCCTGCGATGAAGGAGGTCGGCGACAAGTTCGGCTCTGGCGAGCTGATACTGCCGTTTGTGCTAAAGTCAGCAGAGTGCATGAAGGCCGCAGTGGGCGAGCTGGAGAAATACCTGGTAAAAAAAGAGGGCACAAGCAAGGGCAAGCTTGTACTTGGTACGGTATACGGGGACGTCCATGACATTGGAAAGAACCTGGTAAAGACGATATTCCAAAACAACGGGTACGAGGTGTACGACCTGGGCAAGCAGGTTCCGATGCAAAAGTTCCTTGAAAAGATCAAAGAGGTGGATGCAGACGCGGTGGGCCTGTCTGCCCTGCTGGTTGCAACCTCCAAGCAGATGGAGCTGTTCGTGGATCATGCAAGGGAGAACTCGCTTGGAATACCGATTCTCTGCGGCGGGGCGGCAATCAATACCAACTATATCAACAGGATTGCAAAAAAGGGGGACATATACGAGTCCGGGGCATTCTACTGCAATACAATGTTTGAGGGGCTCAAGACGATGGATGCGCTAGTCTCTGACAGGGACGCGCTGCTTGCAAAGTGGAGAAAAAATCTAGAGGAGTGGAAGGACAGGACGCCTGCCCAAGTTGACAGGTCGCGCCTGCCAAAAAGCAAGATCACACCTGCAAGTGACCGCCCCGTCCCCGGAAGCATGGGCGTGGTGCGGCTTGGCTCCGGGAATATTGACATGAGGGAGGTGTGGGAGATGGTGGACAAAAAGTCGCTGCTCAAGATGTCGTGGGGCGTGCGCGGCAAGGCCGCCGCGCAGACGCAAGACGCTCACGAGGATCTGCTAAACCAGTGGAAGGCGAGGATAACAAGGGAAAAGCTGTTTGAGCCGCAGGCAGTATACGGGTACTTTGAGTGCCGCGGCAGGGACGGCAGCCTCACGGTGTCCGGTCCCAAGGGTGATGTTACCTTTGACTTTCCGCGCTCTGCGCGCTCAGAACACCTGTGTCTTGCCGACTATTTCGGGCCAGATGACGTGGTGGCGTTTCAGGCAGTCACCATGGGATGCAGGGCGGCAGAAGAGATAGGGCGGCTTGATGCAGAGGACAAGTATACGGACTCGTACTATCTGCACGGCCTGGCAGTAGAGGCGACAGAGGCCCTGGCAGAGTGGACAAACCGCCGCATAAAGTCAGAGCTCGGTCTGGAAAAGGGGGGGCTCCGGTACAGCTGGGGGTATGCCAGCTGCCCTGACATACTGCAGCACCGCCTGGTGTGGAATCTATTACACCCAGAAAAATCGGGGATGAGTCTCACTGATGCGGGCCAGATAGTTCCAGAGCAGTCAACTGCTGCGATCATTGTGCACCATCCTGATGCAAAGTACTTTGAGCTCTAACATAGATGCCACGCCTGCAATAGGGAGCGTCTGGCGCGTGTCAAATGCTCCAAACTATTTATATACTCACAATCAGACATCACAGCAATGCGTATTGGACTATCCGGGTATTACGGTTCCAAATGTACATTATTGACAGTCCTGCTTGCCGCATCCATCCTGGCATTGTCCAGCATGGAATATGCGCAAGCTCAGACCCCGGCGCTCAATACTGGCGCGCCGCTCTACATGAAGTCAGTCATGCCAGAGGCGGCATGTACCGGCAGCGCGTCGTCCACTTCGGTCGCCCCCACGCTCTCTGCAGCCGGGCTGGCCATAAACCACACGATTACCGGTACTATGGTTACCGGTGTCACGATTCCTAACACTGTAACTATTTCTGATTATGTGTCATACATCGAGGTAAGCGCCCAGTCAACCGGTGATGCGATAGGGGTGTACGGTTATTCGGCATCTGGAGCGACCATCACTGCAACCGTTCCAAGGGACGCGCTCATGACCATCAGTGGTGACATAGATATGGAAACGTTCACAATAAAGCCCGTATTTGCATCGGTTGAAGCCTCGAGGGGTGTTGTAGATGCCACTAGATTCATTAACAATACCAACATAGCTCCACTAACATATGGAGGTCTTCCAATTTTTTTGCATGCTCATGGCGTATTTGTGGTTACAAGTTACGGTCCGCCCATAGTAGGTAATATAGTAATAACCGGCGGTGTACAAGAAGTCAACGCCGGCATAGATGCCGGGCCGACCATCTGCACCATGGGCCAATCCCAGCTAATTCCACCACCAGCCTACCTGGTGCCAGTTGATGTGGGTCCGCCGCTCTACATGAAGTTTCTCGAGACTCCCACTGAGACGGCATGTACGGGCGCGCTCACCGGCACTGCCCTGCTCACGCCAGACAGCCTGTATGCAAGCCATGCAGTAAAGGATCATGATTCATTTGTTAAAACATCATACATCGAAGTGAGTGCCCAGTCCACAGGACTGGCGCTCGCAGTGTATAATTTTGACGTGCCAGAGGATGACGTGGCCAGCATTACGGTTCCAATTGATGCGCTCAGAGTCATCTCAGAGAACCCATCAGCAGATACGTTTACGACGCGTTCAGTCCTTGTAACAATTCCATATCTTGGTATGAATTTTGTATTCTTGGATAATACCAACATACCCGTTTCGGCAGTCGATACATTTCCATCCACATTGGAAAAACTCAACACTAACACGATAATCTTGCGTCTTGATGATGCGTCTGATGGGTATTCTATAGTAGCTCCCATAAGCGCTCCTTCATCCGAAGTTAGAATAACGCCTGCTGGCGAACCGAGCACCCCGTGCTATACCAGCTCTGCCACGGCACTGCCGCATTACTTTTCAAACCCTGTAATCACTCCTAACACATGTTCCCCGGAGCAGCTTACTACTGCCGGCACGGTGACAACAAGCGGTCTGCTAAACCTTGATGGCAGTCTGGACATATCCATAAAAGACTTTTCTGCCATTGCAGGCGGCAAGTTCGCAACTTACTATATCATAACAGGAGAGGCGGGGTCAGTGTCAGTCTACAACTATAACATTGTAGATGGCGCGCTCGTATTTACGCTTCCAAAGGGCGGCGTGGCCGCAGTTACTGCAAATCCGCTTGCCAATGATATTACCGTACGTGCTGCATATTCGACGACTTTACTGACATTTGATGCCTCACAACATACAGTTGTGCTTATCCAGCGGGAGACCATC
>RHFB01000029.1 GCA_003724285.1 Nitrosopumilus sp. H13
GCATGCCGTCTTCAGCTAGCCTCTTTACGGCTTTTTTCATGGAATGGTTCTTTTCGAGCTTGTCTGCCAATATCTCTGGGAACCCGCCGCCGATGTAGAGTCCATCGCAGTGCGGGATCTTTTTGCCCTTGATAGGACTAAAGAACTTTAGAGTAGCACCCTCCATGCGAAGAGCCTCCAAGTTGTCCTGATAGTAAAAGTTAAACGATGCATCAAGCGCCACTGCGATTGTAACTGCGGGTTTTTTGTATGCAGGTCTGGCCTTGCCTGGAAGAGATGTCTGGCTGTTTGCCATCTTGAGAATCCTGGATGTATCCAGATATTGAGACAATATGTCTGATGTTTTTCTGATCTTTCTTCCAAGTTCCCTGTCTTCTAGTGTCGGAACAAGTCCTAGATGTCTTGATTCCATGTGTGAAGTCATTCGTGGTATGACGCCTACCACCGGGATTCCGGTATTATTCAGCGCGGCTCTGCACAGCGCTTCATGCCTCTTGCTGCCGATCTTGTTGAGTATTATCCCGGATATGCGCGAATTTCTATGAAATTTTTGGAATCCAAGAGCCGTGGCAGCAATGGAGCGTGCGGTCCTGCTTGCATCAAGTACAAGCAGTACGGGTGACTTTGTTATGGATGCTACATGGTGCGTGCTTGCATTGTTGGTATCCCCGCCGGATCCGTCATAGTATCCCATCACTCCCTCGATTACCGACACGTCCGAATCAGAGTGTGATACAAAGCTCTCAAGGAGGCGCCTTTTGCCCATCAGCCATACATCAAGGTTGTATGCCTCTGCGCCCGAGACACTAGAGAGATATCCCGGATCGATATAGTCCGGACCCACCTTGAAGGGCCTGACGGTACGACCGCTCTTTTGGAGGGCGCGTATGACGGCGCATGCCACAGACGTCTTGCCGACCCCGCTTGTGGCCCCCGCTATCACTATTCTTGGAATCCTCAAGTTGTATGACTGGAACTGTTTTTACTTAAATTGGTTTACGCCATATGGCGCTCAATGTTTTTAGCCTGACTGCCCGGATCATACACATGGATAATGACGGCCTGACCATCGTGTATACCGGAGGCGGCAAGGGAAAGACTACTGCCGCCCTGGGAATCGCGCTACGGGCCACAGGCTATGGAAAGAAGATCTGCATGATTCAGTTCATCAAGGGCTCGTGGCACTATGGCGAGATGGACTCGTACAAGAGGCTCATGCCGGAGTTTGAGATTGTGGCTGCAGGCGAGGGATTTGTAGGTATAATTGACGACAAGAGCCCTAGGGAGGATCATGTGAATGCGGCTGCAGGGGCGGTAAGGACAAGCAGTGAGAGGATCAAATCCGGAAGATACGACATTATAATACTAGACGAGATCAACTATGCGGTAAATCTGGGACTGATTACTGCAAATGACGTGCTGGAGCTGATAAAATCCAGACCTCCGGGAACAGACCTGGTACTGACTGGGAATCATGCGGCAGACGAGGTGGTAAAGGCGGCGGATCTAGTCACTGAGATGAGGGAGATAAAGCACCCGTTCAAGCGCGGCATAAAGGCCAGAAAGGGGATAGATTTTTGACGGGCAACATTAATTTACACACGAAAAAATCCTACAAGAAATGGCTGATATAGGAGAGATGCCCGAGCAGGGCGAGATAATACTTGCGACTGTCTCAAAGGTGATGGACCAGGGCGCGTATGTGACGCTAGATGAATACGAGGATGTCAGGGGATTCTTGCACATCTCTGAGATTGCTCCAGGATGGATAAGATCCATTAACAGGTATGTAAAGAACGGGGAGAAAAAAGTACTGCTTGTAAAAAAAGTCAATCCGGACAGGGGAGACATTGACCTGTCATTAAAGCAGGTCTCAAAGGATCAGAAAAAGCAAAAGCTAAAAGAGGTGAAAAAGTTTGAAAAAGGCAAGACACTGCTCCAGAATGTAAAGGAAAAGGCAGGGATCTCAGACGAGGAGGTCGAAAAACTCGAGGATAAGATCTACTCAAAGTATGATTCCGTGTATGATGCGTTCATAGAGATCGGAAGAGGGGGGATTGATTCAGTAAAGGATCTAAAGCTTGCAAAAAAAACTGCTACAGTCATAGAAGAGATATGCTCAAAGATAAAGATCCCGTCAGTTGAGATCCGCGGCATTATGGAGATTACAAGCCCCAAGACCAACGGGGTCGAGATAATCAAAAAAACACTCCTGGGCGTGCTCCAAAAGGATTCTGGTATAGACATTACATACCTGGGTGCCCCAAAATACAGGCTGGCAGTTGTCTCGGATAATTTCAAGTCCGCTGAAAAGTCCCTCAAGCCGATAATTGCAGAGATTCAGACCGGGATTGAAAAGAAAAAGGGCACCTTCAAGTTTACCAGGGAAGAGTCAAAAAAGACGAGGGAGAACTAAGATGAAGTTCCAGCTCCGTCGATGTACGGAATGCAAGAGGTATACGCTAAAGGAAAAATGCCCCGTATGTAGTGGAGATACAGCATCTGCGCATCCTGCAAAGTTCTCACCTGATGACAAGTACATGAGGTACAGGCTTGCAGAGAGATATTCTCAGGGCGCCGGGACGTAGTCCTTGTTTACCTCATAGACAAATACTCCGATTACCGGTCCGCCGTGCTCCTCGGTATAGCTTGAGGATGCATAGGCCAGTCGGAACGGTCCGTCTCCGTCTGCCGGATATTTGACATCCTTTTCATACAGGGCAAGATATCCGGGAACATAGGTTGCTGACTGCTGGTTAAAGTCATTTGGCTGGACATATCCAAGTAGGCCAAACGGGATCATCTGACCAAGTAGCGTCTCGTTCCAGAATTTGTCAGTGCCGCTAATGCCGTCCTGATGCAGGTATTCCCCAAGATCATACCCGCCAATCCTCATAAACCACTGCTTTTTTGACTCGTCGCCTCCGCCTCGCAGGAGATAAAGCGGGTCTGCAGGATCAGTGCTGAGTTTCTGGGCCGTGATAAATATGAGGATATAGTCAGTATCACCGTTCTGTAGTATCTGCCAGGATTCATCGGGCGGACCCATGAGCGTCTTTGCAAGAAGTTTGATGTAGGTGCTGTGCGAGGTAAGATTGTCGGCAATGGTTGCGCGCTCACTCATGGTAGTAATCCAGTATCCGTAATCCCACCAGGCGGCTATTATTGCATCTTCTGGCGTGTTGTTTTTGATCCATTCCAACGTGTCCAGCCAGTCATAGGTAACAACTCCAAATGATGTTCCGCCGTTGAGTATTGTGGGGGGTGCTTTGGAAGACGAGAACAGGTCGGCGCCCACCGGAAATATCATCGGGGTTGTGAGCAGTATTATGATTCCCACCGCAAATGGCAGCTTTAGCAACCTGCTTACCGGCTTTCTGGACTCGTGCTTGGATCTGAAGAACTGCTTTGTGAGCGCCGCAAGTCCTAGAGACGCCATGGATATGACGGCAACTGACGCAAATACTTCCAGTCGGACAAACGATGCGCTGAGGTACACGCCCAGCATTCCCAGAATCAGGGCAAAGGCGAGCATGTCGTTTCTGACAAAGCCTCCCTTGTTCTGTATGTTCTTTGTAATCAGCCAGACGCCAATCCCGGCAAAGATCATCAGAACAGAGTGGAACAGGAACGACTGTGGTGGTGAGACTGCGGCATGCTCTGAGATCGAGCTGACTATGGTTCCCGTGCCTGCCAGAAACGGATTCAGCACGGTGGCATATCTGAGTGTGGATGTGGGAAGTATGTCTGCGGTAATGTCAAGCGCCAATATGCTCGAACCGATGACCAGCACTGCCAGCAGAAACAGCAGGCCGTTTCTTATCTTGTGTTTTGAGCTCCGGCTCTGGACTAATATGCATCCCACTACGAGTACGGCCGGCATGACCAAGGCAACGCCACCTATCCCTTCAAGAAACCGATCATACACTCTGGCAAAGGGTAGAATTGCCACCACTGTGGCTGCAGTGTATAGTGGAACTGCCCACACCAAAAACTTGTGATCAGATCTAAGAAAAGGCAGGGTGATAAAAAACAGTCCTATGAGAATGACAAAGAATTGGTTGCCTCCCCAGGCAGACAGAGCAAACGCCATAAAGATCCCCGCGCCTATGAGCTTGACAGCCGCAATTTTTTTGTTCTTTGCCTTTAGCCCGCTTAATAGCATATAGGCTGCCAGAATGCCGTAAAAGAGTCCGAGCGGTTCGGATTTGAACCAGCCTATGGGACCCCGTATCAGTATGGGGAGCGATATGGAGAACAGCATGGCCGCAAACAGGCCGGCAGTAGTACCTCCGATTACCCGAACCATGGCAAACAAGACTATTGCGGTAAAGGATCCAAACACCACCGGAAGTATTATTGTAAAGTCATATACGCTGGATCCTCCGCCAAAGATCCAATAGGTCACGGATGCGGTGACATGCTGCATTACCTGGGACGTCACATCCACGTTCCTGCCGCCCCACCAATTCCAGCTGAGCTCGTCATGCCAGTCATAGTACGCTATGATGCCATTTTCCACCATGTATTCGGTCGCCCTAAAGTTGAAGAAGGGATCAAACTCGTTTAACTCGAATCCGTACTCTGCCGCCTGTGAGCGCACAAGGAATGAGATTGAAAACGACAGGGACAGGACGCCTATTATCAGGAGGTGTTTTGGCCTCAGACTATGGCCACCGATCGATACTAGCTTGGCACTTGCACGCAACGATCCCTTGTGCTAGAAGCTTGGTTTATTATCTTTTGTATGAAGATTCGCAAGGAATGCACTTATGGCGAGTATCTGCCTTCAAGTCTGGCCTCTGCCACGATATGACCCGACATGGCTGCCTCTATCTCCTGCTTTGTAGAACCTTTTTTGGCATCAAGCTTGCAATCAAGGGCGTACAGCTTGAACACGTATGTGTGTTCTTTGTCTGGTGGCGCCGGTCCGCCATATCCAGTCTCTTCAAAATCAGTCTTGCCTTCAAGACAACCGGACGGAACAGAATCTTCATTTATGGCACTAGCCGGATCAATATTCCACAGCACCCAGTGTGTCCAGACCTTGCCAACTGCGCCCATTGCATCAGGATCATCCATTATCAGGGCAAGGGATTTTGCATCAGAGGGAACGCCGGCAATGCCAAGTGGTGGGCTGTGATTTCCGTTCTTGTAACCGTACTTTCTGGGAATTATTTCCCCATGCTCAAATGCCCCGCTTTTCAGAGTAAGATTTCCCATGAGATGGTCTGGAGATACCTGCAGTTAAATTTTTTCTGATTCGAGTCCACACATCTAGCAGATTTCATGCGGGCACGAGCAAGACAAGCCGTCCATGCTCAAAGGATGACTTAAATCCCATGAAAAGATCGTCACAGAATATGAGCAAATTCAAAATTGCGTGCATTCCGGCGTATAATGAACAGGCGATGATATCGGATATAATCATCAGATGTAAAAGATTTGTAGACGAGGTAGTGGTGTGTGATGACGGCTCTACAGATGACACTGCAAAAAAAGCAGGCGAGGCGGGCGCAACCGTACTGAGTCACAAGAAGAATGTGGGAAAGGGTGGGGCCATGAAAACCTTGTTTGACTATGTAAAAGAATCAGATGCCGACGTGATAGTTACAATAGATGGGGACGGGCAGTTTCTTCCTGAAGAGATACCAAGACTTGCAGATCTCATAGCCAAGGACGAGCTAGACATAGTCATCGGATACCGATATGAAAATGCCAAAGGAATGCCTTCGTACAGGATGTTTGGCAACAAGATGCTAGACAAGATAACCAAGATGGCCGCTGATCTGCCGTTTAGGGACACGCAGAGTGGGTTCAGGGCGTACTCCAAAAAGGCCGCAGACGTGATCTCGTTTTCAACAAACGGGTTTGGTGTGGATTCCGAGATATTGATAGACGCGTCAAAAAAAGGTTTGGTCATAGCAGAAGAAAAAGTCACCGTGCTCTACAACACCGGCGGAAAAACATCTACAAAGAATCCGGTCAGCCACACGTCGGGTGTTCTGGGAGTCCTGCTTGAGTCCATAGCGATAAACCACCCGCTGCGGTATCTGGGAATTCCTGGAACCGCTCTGATCATGGTGGGAATTGCGCTGGGATGGTACGTGCTTGCCGTATTTGATGCGATAGGATACTTTTCTCTCCCATTCACGTTTGCATCCATCGTGGTACTGCTAATTGGAATACTGCTCATCCTGATGTCAGTCGTGCTGTTTGGCATTACAAGGATAAAAGCTCAAAAATAATCACGATTCTAGAACAATCCTGTCATTCCAAAACGACATTACAGAGCCTCCGGCCTCCTTGACCTGTCTTTTTAGCTCCCGGTCCATCGTACCTATGATGGAGTGGTGCATCCTTGCATGCTCTAGCAGTCCGTCATCTGCAAATCTGCCATTCATGGGAACAGTCTCAAGGCCTGACACGTGTTTTATGGTCGCCTCTGCATCATTTTTCTTGAGGGGATCATCGCACAGCCTGGCCAGCTCGTTGCGCACCACCTCTGGCACGACAAACGTCACGGGGCCGATCTCCATCTCAATGCCGTCAATGTTTGTTATCCTTCTGGTTGCCAAATGTATTAAAAAGCTGGTGTCACATATGACCCTAGCCAACTATTCCCGCACCTATCAGTCTCCATCTCTCTGCAATCCTCCTGCTTAGCGCCACGTTGCCCCCCTCAAATATGCATGCGGGCCTGCGCAGCTCGACTTCGACTTTTTTTGCCTTTACCTTTGTCACCTTGCCAAGCACGGGGGCGGTTCCGATGTTGAGCCTGAGCATCTCGCCTGCAATGATGGGTTTTACCTTTACGTCCTCTGTCGCGCCCACTGCAGAGTCAAACAGCGCCACGTCAAGCTTTATGCGCGCCAGATTCTCAGGCAGTGTGCCGGGCCTGCCAATGACAGAGCCGATAAAAGAGTCGCTTCTAGTCATCGAGGGATCAAGCTTTGTGCCAATGGCCACCAGGCCGCCGGGCTTTACCGAATCCACCGTACCAGCAGACGTTCCAAGCGAGGTAATCTCTGTAAGTAATGGCTCGTAGGACTTTTTCTTTTCATTCATAATGCCCGGTTTTATCTCTATTTCGTCGCCCACCTTGAACACTCCCTGCGTCAGGCTGCCCCCTATCACGCCGCCCTTTATCTTTGCAAGCTTTGTGCCGGGCCGGTTGACGTCAAAGGAGCGCAAGACGTGCATGACTGCGTCCTGCTTTTCGTTTCTCTTGGGGGTGGCAATCGAGGACTCGATGGCGCCAATCAGCGCATCAATGTTGAGGCCAGACTGGGAGGATACCGGGACTATGGGCGCCTTTGAGGCGTGGGTTCCCTTTGTGAACTTTGCAATATCCTTGTAGTTTGCCATCGCTTCCTCGTAGGTAAGCAGATCTATCTTGTTCTGCACTATGACGATCTGTTTTATTCCCAGCGTCTGGAGAGCCAGCAGGTGCTCCTTTGTCTGCGGCTTTGGAACCTTTTCATTAGAGGCGACAAGCAGCAGCGCCCCGTCCATCAGAGCCGAGCCAGAAAGCATGTTTGCCATGAGGCTCTCGTGTCCGGGGCTGTCCACAAAGCTGACCACCCGCGACAGCTCGCTCTCCTTGCCGCAGTTGCTGCATTTTGGCTCTGTAGAGTATCCGAGCGGCTCCTTGCAGCTCTTGCACTTGTAAAATGCCGCATCAGAGTATCCGACGCGGATTGTAATTCCACGCTTTAGCTCCTGGCTGTGGACGCTGGTCCACGAGCCGGTGAGCGCCTGTATCAGGGTAGTCTTGCCGTGATCCACATGGCCTGCCGTGCCGATGTTGACGCACGGCTGGTGGCCGTACTTTTTTACATACCAATCAGGAAGAGTCTCTCTCCAGTGCATCGAATAAACAGAAAGGATCGGTATATGTTAAGTTATTCTTTTTTGTCCTCGGTCTTTTCGGGTTCTGCCGGAGCTTCTACTGGCAGCTCGCCGTCGTACTTGCAGTTTATCTGGTAGATCTCCTCTGATACGGTGTTGCCGCGCATCAGCTTTCTGACGCGCTGTCCCGGCTCTGCATCCTGCAGGCCCACTCCCTTTGATAGCAGGACGTACTTTCTTGCGGCCCCGTGCACGTCCTTCCTCATCGGAACGCCGGACTTGTCGCTGCCGCCTGTAAGTACCAGCTTGCCCTGCAGTCCTGCAACTGCCGCATCAGTCTCGTTTCCAAGCTGCAGACCCAGCAGCGGGTTTGCATCGCTGTCTTTGAGCTCTTTTGAGACGGACTTGCCCTTTGTATCGGATATTGTAACCTTGAATGTCGCCAAGTATTCCAAGACAGAGCCAAACGACTAATTAACCTTTGGCAGTGTTTGTAGTTGGTGGCAGACAAAGTCAGGTGCCCAAAGTGTGACGGCAAGATGGTCGACATGCAGGCATGCCACATGTTCTGTCCGAACTGCGGGGCCCATCTTGACTGCTCTGACAAGGGAAGCTACTGGTAGCTATATGCCGGGCCTGTCGGGGATATAGTCAGACGACATGTTGATTGCCTGTTCTTTCATTATCTCGATATAGTCGTCGTATTCTGCCTCGAATCCGCAGTGCGGGCACTTTACGCGGGTTACATTGGCATCAAGTACTGCCACCTTTTGGCATTCGGGACATTTTGCATCCATGACTGTGTTTGGCGCTTGGAATATTTAATGATAGTTGGTTCAGAACACATCATTATTGCCATAATACCCACTGAACAAAGCATGTTCTCTGCAAGACGGATCCAATTACTAAAAATAACACGACTATCCTCACACCAGCAGGCGGAGTTAGTTTAGCCTGGTAGGACGTCAGCTTCCCAAGCTGAAGGTCGCGGGTTCAAATCCCGCACTCCGCATTAGATCTCCCTGATCGCCTTTTCTATCACCCCCCTGTCAGGCGCGCGCGGAAAACATTCCAGATAGCTCTGCAGGTCTTTTTTTGCATCAGAGTTGCCGCCGCGCTTTTCCCGGAGGTATGCCCGGTTCTTGTATATCTTGGCTGAACGCTTTGGATTAATTGCTATCGCCCGGGTATAGCATTTTTCTGCATCCCCGAATTTGCCGGTCTTGAGATAGAAATTCCCAAGCCCGTTGTGCGCAAGGTACGACCGTGGATTGGCACCTATGCACCTCTCGTAATACTTGACGCATTCTGGAGAGCCCTGCTTGTTGAGCATGCCCCCTAAAAGATTCAGCGTCACAGGATTCTTGGGATCAAGCGATGCTGCCTGTTCTAGCAGCTCTAGCGCGCCCTGCGCATCACCGAGTACGGCCTTTCTTTCCGCCTCTAGACACATCCTGTCTGATTTTGAGCCTGCAAGACGCACGGAGGATAGCGCGTCTGGCGGCGCAATCACTATTATGAAGTTTGCCTCTTCGGACCACCCCTTTTCAAACACGTCCTGCGGGATGGCGCCCTCCTGCTGCTCGCCGTCCCTGCCCCCCTTTTGGACATAATGCAGCATGGTGTTCTCCTCGTCGCTGTACCCGGTAATTACCGATGCATGCTGCGTTATCTCGGGTATTCCCGGGAGCATTACAATCGGCGGGATCCCCGAGTCGATTATTTCTTTGAGCTCTGGCAGCGATGATCTCGCAATCTTGCATGCGAGGCCGTGCCGTTCTGCCGACTCTATTCCCTCGATGAGAATGCTGCCTCCAAAACCCGCATACTTTTTTGCTGTCTCTTCTGCCTCTGCCATCGGAAGCCTGATGTCCCAGTATCTTGATATGACGTTGACTGGCAACGGCAGGCAGATGTTCTCCTCGTCTACGAGGGGCAGCAGCAGCTCGGATTCTCCCATGAGTCGGCACGGTTTGCGAGTTATTAAAATCATAGCGAGCAGAACCGCTCGATCAGCATCTGCCCGTCGGGGCTCATCTCAGGGTGGAACTGCGTCCCAAAGACCGGCTCTGTCCTGTGTCTGATTATCTCATGCCTGCACTCTTCGGACTCGGCAATGGATACCAGCACGTCAGGCAGGCTTGCCACCTCGTAGCCGTGGCTCTCAAGCACGTCAAGCGTGCCGCCGCATATGGGGTTCTCTCCGGTCACCCTGACAGTCCCGCTTCCCGTGCGGGCACAACGGCGCCTCTTGATGGTCCCTCCCAGCGCAAGCGCCATAATCTCTGCGCCATAGCAGATTCCCAGCAGTCTTGTGCCGTTTCTGACCGCATGTCTGACTATCCTGGTATTGGCTACGTTGGTCTTTTGCTCGTTTCTCCTCCTGCCGGACAGCACTATGTGATCATACTCCCCAAGCCCGTCAGGCTTGCACAGGTGCGGGACCGTCTTTACAAACGGAATTGCCCGTCTCTCAAAAAAGTCAGTCAGATGCGAGGTATAGACGGAGCCGTTGTCCACCAGTAATAGCAAGCTAGCCGCCTACCTCGACGGAAACATAGTGCAGCTCTGGCAGCCCGTCCATGACGGATATCGTCCCAAAGTAAAAGACGTCTCCCTCCTGCCACATGAACACCCTGCTGCCCTGCGGTATCACAAAGTCGTTTAGGAACGTAGCAAGGAACTCCTCGGTCTCCTCCCTGTCATTCTCCGTAAAGAAGAACAGCTCGCCTTCGCTAAATGACAGCGGCACCTGGACTGAGGTGGGCTCTGCAATGGTTACGTTGCCGTCCGCAAACACCGATCTTATCAGGCTGATCCTGTCGCTGCGCCCAAGATCCACTATGGTGGCATTTGTCACAGATGTGGGAGTCACGCCAGAGACCTTTTTGAGGTACGCCTCAAAGGCATCCTCCTGCGTGTCTCCGAGTCCCACAAAGTACTCGCCGTTAAATGCAGCCCCGACTGCAGCAATGGTGCCTATCTGCGATACGACGCCCCCGGCACCTGCAGTATACACGGTGATAAAGTAGATGTCATGCTCGCCGACCCGGTACAGTATGTTATCGCCTATTCTGGGGTTCCGGAGCAGCGTATTTAGCTGCGCAAACTCGGGATCCCGGTCTAGCGCCTCGCGTACTGCGGTAGGCCCTATGAGCTTTGTAGCCGAGTCCAGAGGAACCTCGTAGAACTGGAGATCACCTAGGTTTGAAAGGTCGTTTTGAACCACCATGTATCCCGCAAGGTTTCGTCCCTGCGAGCCGCGCAGCTCAAGTGAGAGCAGCCCGATAAACTCCGTCTCCTCGAATCCTGGCGGCTTTGCCTCCACATAGTACGTCTCCAGTCCGCGCGGGATCTCGTAGAACTCGTTTGCCTGTATGAACGTCTCGACGTCTGTCACGTGGTAGATGTTATACATCTCTGTCTTCCAGTTGAACAGCTCTACGGGGTACCTTATCTGCTCCTCAAGCCATGCAGGCATCGGCTGGAACTGCTCGGCGTACTGTTCTGTAAACATCTCTGTGAAAAAGTCATCGCCGGTCTTTAGCAGCTGTATGTCCCCGTCATACGTGTCGATTAGCGCGTATCCGACCAGCCGCAGGTACGGGTTTCCGACAGACCACGGCACGTCCCGCGTGTCAAACCCGATTATCAGCGGGACAAGCCAGTACGTGTCGCTTCCGTCAGTTACGGGAAGCGCGTCGAGCTTTTCGCCGAACAGGTTGTACAAAAAGTACGGGTATAGTATCTCCATCCTGTTTATGATGTCCTTGTATCTCATGATGTGGACGGACTCTGTGGGAAACGAGAGCAGGAAGTTTGGCTCAAACGTCCAGCTCAGTGGAGGCGGAAGATCAAGTCCGCCTGGTCCCGAATAAAATGCGCCTCCAAGCTCCGCGCTCGTCTCAGGAGTGCGCGATACCGGGTATGCAGACCAGGTGGATTCAAGCAGTCCCGCCTCCCCATAGTAGATCTGTCTTTGCTGGAAGAATTCGCCGCTGTCTGTGATCTGGCCCTCTGTGGCCTCGAGCGTGAGAAATCCGTTTGGCACGTGCGTGTATACGAGGTGCTCGTTGTACCACCTGTTATCTGCGCTTACAGACGACGGCAGGACGGGGTACATTGAGGCTGTCCAGTACAGCGTGTCGTTGAACCTCAGTATGTCGTTGTCCCCTATTTCCACATACGGAATAAGCCCTATCTCCGGGCTCAGTTTTGCCTGTGCAGACGTCCAGTCCCAGACGCGGATCACGTCAAGCACGTCGCTGTTCTGGCCCACATAGTTGTCAATGTTGTTTGGCGAGACCGGCCTTAGCTGCACGTCGTGTATGTTCTCCTGCACGGCGTCAAGCTCCCCAAGATGCCTGTTGACTCCTATCTGCTGGGCCGTGTACGGCCCCAGATATTCGATCTTTTTTGCGTCTGCAATGCTGTTGTTTACGGCTGCCACCCCGACTATGATTATTAGTATTGTCATGACTGTAAACAGTCTCACGTACACGTCCCTTTTGAACATGTGTGTGAGGACTCTGGCGCGGATCCTGTCCACGATGGAGAATGCGACGAGTGCAAACCCGATTAGCAGCGTGCCGCCGATCACATACCTGGTGTTATAGTCTATATCGTCTGTAAAAAAGAGCTCCAGTCCCGTCCACAGCACGCCGATGCCCACGAGCGCCTCGATTGTGGAGACATAGTTGAGGTACCTGGGCTTGCCTTCCTTTGAGTCCTGCACAAACGACGTGGCCACGTGGAAGAGCTTGTGAATTCCCACGTACAGGAACAGGCGGAGCCCTATTGACGCAAGTAATGGTGGGACGAGTATGACTAGCGCCGGGATCATCGGGATCACCTTTTCAGACGCATGGCTTGTGTCCATGCCGGGCGTTACAAACGGCAGGGCAAAGAGTTCCGGAAGATTCTCCACGCCAAGCGTGTTCCCGCCGATAAACGACGTTGCCGCAAACCCGAACATTATGTTTGCAAAGAACGCCCCAAAGAGGAGGACCTTTGTAATCTGCCATATGACAAACTGCACATGCCCCAGCTTGTATTCGCTGTATCTCTTGATGAGATCCGCAGTCGCCTGCGGGCCCGTCCCGATAAAGCCTATGGCCGTGTTGAGGCAGTACCAGAATATCGAGGAGCGGCCAGCAATGTTGACCCGTATCAGGGTAATCGAGGAGAGGATCAGGGTTGAGACGAGGGTGTAAAAGAGGGGCTTTGTGAACTGCTCGCCAAACTCTGTAAAGTTCATGGACAGGATTACGGCCTGCTGGCCTGCAAGCACAAAGATGATGGCCCCTATTATCACCACGACTGCCGGTCGGACGTATTTTCCGGCATCAGTCGGTGGAGTCTGCTTATCAGTAGCGGCGCTATACAAAATCAATCTTTGTCGCAATTTGGTAAATTAATGTCTTACCGGCAGAATCAGGCAGTTGTAGCTAGTTTTTTGCAGATCATATAGGCTGCCGCATACGCGGGAACCGTGATTCTGCCCCGCTCGTACGGGCCAAATTTTTGGCCTCCAAGCGAGAACTTTACGGGGCACTCGGCGCTCACCTCTGCAGGCACGTCATCAAGAAGCGCCGCCTCTGCATACGGATCAAACCCGTCAAGCCGGGAACAGCGGATCTTTGAGAGGCCGCTCTTGCTGTTAATGGAGCCGGGCATGCGAAAGATTCTGTGTATGTCCGTGGTGACGTTGGGATCTATCTTTACGCCGATTCTGCCAGCAGAGTCTGCAAGCTGGGACTCGAACTTTGAGTATCCGTCCGGGTCTTTTTTCATCTGCGTGGCCGCCTTGGTGCGGCCCGTCTTGGAGCCGTATGCGTCCCTTGCAAACCTGCCGCGCCATCCCCGCTCACCGAGATCTGCAAGCAGCGAGCGGTCGGGCCTGTGTCTCTTCATCCCCATCGTCTCCGGTATGATACCATTGAACATGATATAGTCTGCAAGCTGGGATCTCTCCTTGGAGCCGGTCTTTTGCAGCTCTGCATCAAACGCATAGACGTGAAACCCCTCGTTGCCTGAAAAATACACCTCGATCATGTCGTCTGCCACTCCCAGATCATCTGTCAGTATGTTGCGCAGCTTTTCAACCTCTTTTTTGGATGCATCAATGCACTTGTCGCACGGCAGGGACTTTTTTTCAGTCTTGGCAGAGCCGCAGTGTGCGCACTTGTCCGCATTCGAGGCTCTGGCGCACTCGTTGCATACGTATACGGTGTGGCTTGCCCTGCACGGCAGGGCGAGATCCTTTGAGTCAATGTCAAATATCAGATCCGCCTCCTTCCAGTCCTTTTCCTTCATGGGCATTGCCGGAAATGCATAGCATGCGTTTGAGCAGTAGACGTCTGACGGGATGTTTTGCGCAAGCAGCAGGCGCAGCTCTTCGTCGTCTGCAAGGGATATGTGGCGGTTCATTCCCGAATTGATCCTCTGGTAGCCAAACTCCCTCTCGGAGGCGCGCTCGGGCGCCTTGATCAGATCAAAGTGTTCAAAGTAGTATTTCTTGAAGAGACCTTCCAGAAATACGACGTCTGTCTCGTTCATTTCTTCCTTCCAAACTGCATCGGATGCGTGATGCCGTCGCACTCGGACGTGGCAAAGCACAGGTCCTGCGTCCTCAGCTTGTCACAGGTGGGGCACGAGTACTGCGTGCCTCCGTCGCTTCCGGCAAGGTTGTTTAGCTGGTACAGGGTGACTCGCTCGTTATAGTCGGGCGCGTTTTTGAACAGCGGCGCAACGTCCTCTACTGCCTGCCCCCTTGAGAGCAGGTACGCCCCGAGCATAAAGCGGCCAGAGTGAGGCAGGTTCTCCCCCCTCTCAAGCACGTCGATGGCGTGCTTTATGCACGGCGGATACTCGCCGGTGTATACTACCGGGGTGGCAAACTTTTTGGCAAGGTCCACCAGCCTGCCCACATGGTCCTCGAATCCCTGGATCATCTGCGGGGTTCGTGCGCGGGTTATCTTGGAGGCAATATACACGCCAAGCTCGGCCCGCAGGAGCCTGATCGTCTCGTGCGGTGTCAGATACACAAGGCCCCCGTATACGCGCCTGTTTACCAGCTTCCACTCCCGCTCGTAAAAGTTGACAGAGTATTTCAGATAGTCAGGTACCGGTATCGCAAAGTCATCACCGTCCCTCTTGATTCGGACAGAGAACAGATCATCTATTATGCGGATTGCCAGGTCCTCTCTTGACTTGTCTGCAATGTTTCCCAGATCCCGCTCTAGGTATTTTTCTGCGCGCCGAGCCTCTGCGAGCGCAAACCTGTTGAACAGCGTGCGCATGCCGCACAGCTTGAGCAGCACTATGGCCAGAAGAAACGAAAAGACCTCCCTTGGCAGCGCCGCCTCGCTTGTGACCTTGCCGTCTGTAAGCTCGGACTTGTAGATCGCCCCGTCGGCGGCGGCCTGAATCCTCTCAAAGGCCTTGTCAATTAGCATCCTCAGATCCGGATCGGTTCCAAACTGCTCCAGGGTGAATCCCTTGTCCTTGAGGTACTCCCCCGCGTCAGCCAGAAACGGGTACTTTGCAAACTCGTCTTGTCCCAATACCAGCATGATGCTAGTTTGCGTATTGGACTTAAAAGTTTGATTTTTTGGAGCCGGACTGATTTAAATTATGTCCGGCAACAGCACAGCCGTATGCAGATCGGCTGCCATGTCTCGATATCAGGATCAATTGACAGGGCAGTGGACAACGCGCTGGAGAGGGAGTGCTCTGCATTCCAGATATTTACCAGGAATCCGAGGGGCTGGCACGCAAAGGAGCTGACAAAGACGGACATTGCCATCTTCAAGTCAAAGCTTGCGGCAAGCGGCATTGACAGGCTTGCAATATGCGCGCACATGCCGTACCTGCCCAACCTTGCGACTCCAAAGGAGGACGGGTTTGCAAAGTCCCTCAAGACGCTCATTGACGAGACTCACAGGTGTGCGCATCTGGGCATTCCGTATCTGGTGACGCATCTGGGCAGCCATCTCGGAACAGGGGACGAGGCCGGGATAAAGAGGCTGGTCAGGGGGCTCTCAGAGGCAGGGCGTATCAAAAACGACGTGATGATACTGCTGGAGAACACGGCCGGACAAAAGAACTCTGTCGGCTCTGACTTTGAGCAGCTCGGGGAGATATTTGCACAGCTTGGACCGGCAGAAAAGTTCGGGGTCTGCCTTGATACGTGCCACGCGTTTGTCTCCGGGTATGACCTGAGGACCGAGGAAAAGGTGGAGGAGGCGTTTGCAGAGTTTGACAGGTATGTGGGGATAAAGAATCTAAAGATAATCCATCTCAATGATGCAAGGGGCGGGCTTGGATGCAACCTTGACAGGCACTACCACCTCGGGCTTGGTGAGATAGGCGAGGAGGGAATCTCCGCGGTGGTAAAGTTTGCCAACAGGAAAAAGATCCCCGTAATACTAGAGACGCCCATTGACGACGAGAGGGACGACTTTGCAAACATCAGAAAGGCAAAGGAGCTGGCGTAGAAATTTATTCTGCGGCCTGGGAGGTGCGGTGATGGACTATGAATCGGTGATGAAGCTGGCGCTGGAGCGCGGGTTTTACTTTCCCAGCTGCGAGGTGTATGCCGACGCGCAGGCGGGATTCTGGGAATATGGGCCGTCAGGCGTAGGCCTCAAGAACAAGTTCCTCGAGCTGTGGAGGAGGGAGCTTGTAAGAAGGGATGCAATGATGGAGATTGACGGCTCGCAGATAATGTCGGGATCCGTCTTTGAGGCGTCAGGCCATCTTGAGAACTTTGCAGATCCGATAATAAAATGTGCAGAGTGTGGCTCTACGTTCCGTGCAGACCGCATCATCTCAGAAGCTGCAGGAATAGAGATTCCAGAGGGCGCAGAGCCGGCAGAGTTTGACAGGATACTATCAGAGAAGGGCGTGGCGTGCCCAAAGTGCAAGGGCAGTTTCGGGGGAGCCAAGAGGTTCAACATGATGTTTGGCGTGGGTATCGGGCCGGAGGGGGTGGGGGCGTACCTCAGACCGGAGACGTGCCAGTCGATATTTGTGGACTTTCCCAGGCTCTACAAGACCATGCGGGGGAGGCTTCCGCTCGGGGTGGCCCAGGTGGGCAAGAGTTTTAGAAACGAGATAGCCCCGAGGCAGAGCCTGCTGCGCCTACGGGAGTTTTACCAGGCGGAGATCGAGGTGTTCTGCAACCCGTCGCGGCTTGACGAGGTGGACAAGTTTGCAGAGGTACAAGACACCACCATACGAATCCAGACGGACGGGGATCCCGTTCCCATGACGTGCGGCCAGGCAGTGGACTCGGGCGCGATTCCAAACAGGTTTGTGGCGTACTATATAGGCATACTTGCAGAGTTTTATGAAAAGACCGGGATAAATGTTCAGAGGAGCAGGTTTAGAAGGCTCGGGGAAAAGGAAAAGGCGTTTTATGCAGACGTTGCGTTTGACTTTGAGGTGGAGACTGCCACGGGGTGGCTGGAGCTAGTCGCATGCAATTACAGGTCCGACTATGATCTTTCAAGCCATGCAAAAAAGAGCGGGGAAAAATTCGAGGTGATGGACAATGACGAAAAGGTGCTTCCCCATGTCTTTGAGATCTCGATGGGAATAGACAGGAGCCTGTACACGATACTAGAGCACAGCCTGCGGGAGGATGAGAAAAACGACAGGACCGTGCTCTCGCTGAGGCCATACCTGTCGCCCGTGCACGTAGGCGTGCTCTCGCTTGTCAAAAAGGACGGCCTCAAGGAAAAGGCCGACGAGATATACATGCAGCTACGGAGGAAATGTGACGCCTTTTTGGATCATTCCGGGGCAATTGGGCGCAGATACAGGCGGCTTGACGAGGTGGGCGCCCCCTTTGCAATCACGGTTGATCATCAGACCATCAAGGACGACACGGTCACGCTCAGGATGAGGGACAGCATGGAGCAAAAGAGGGTCAGGATATCGGAGCTTGACTCTGTCGTTGCAGAGTCCATAGCATACCCCTAGGCTCCGGCATCGCCGCGCCCAGTCTCCTTTATCTGGCTTTTTCCGGCGGGAAGCACGCGAACAAAGTCGTCAATGCTCATCTCCTTTGCGGCATCCTCAAGCTTTGAAAGCTCGATCTTTATCTTTTTTGCAGCGTCTGCCATCTCAGAGCCGCCCGGTTCTATCACTGCATAGCATATGGACTTGATCCTGATCGGATCAGGCGGACCGCACGTCAGGGCGTGCCCGTCTCCGTGCGGAATCATCCCCACTGCAAGACGGAGCGTCTCTGTCTTGACAAAGTTTCTCTGTCCCTCTATGGTAAATGACCCCTTTGGAAGAAACTCGCCGCTTGGCGCCGACTTTTTGACCTGTTCCGGATTGACCCAGTACGCGCTCACGCCGTACATTCCCTCCCTCCACGCCCTGCTAAAGCAGACGGTCGCATGCGCCACCTCGTTGACGCTGGATACGGGGAGATCCTGCGCCTTTTTTAGTATGAAAAACGGCGAGCCAAATATGTCTGCGTGGAATATCTTGTCGCCTTCATCCATGTGCTTTCTCACCACGGCCGAGTTCGAGGGCGCGTCGCGCCCGCCTATTGCAAGCATGCTATCAGAGGTGTAAAACCACCTGTACCGCTCGTACCAGCCCTTCTTGCGTATGTGCGATACCGCCTCCATCCGCATCTGGGCATCCGTCTTGCTGCGCGCCTCTTCCAGTTTTTTTTCAGTCCTGGCTACTGCGGCCTCGATGGACCTGGTCGCGCCCGACTGGCGCTTTGCCGCATCAAAGAGTACGGATGCCATGGATTGCAGCGGCGAGTCCGGGTCTATCTTGATCTTTTCGTCGTGTACTAGCAATAACGGGACGCCCTTTTCGGTGGCAAGGCGGGCCCCGTTAGTGGCAAGAATCGCCAGAGCAGGCTCGTCCCGGATCGAGGTGATTCCGCGCGAGACCATATCATAGAGCGAGTTTGCAACCCGGGATATCGAGTCGGACTTTGCCTTTACCGTCCCTATCGCCCTTTGCTGCTCGTCAAGCCTAGTCTGCAGCTCTTCTATGACTTTCTCCGAATCACCGGACCGGATTGATCTTCCCCGCTCTACTATCCCCTTTGTAAATATCCTGTCCAGCCCCTCCATAAAGCTTGGAACCGGGACGCACTCCTCTGCAAGCCTCACCGGCAGCGCGTCAGTCTCTGTAACTGCCGCATCGTGGTTCCCGGATACGACGTCATGTATTGTTTTTGTTGTGATCTCGCAGATTTTTGCGATCTGTGCGCCGCTCAGGTCGCGCCCCACAGTCCCGGGATCTATCTGCGCAATCCCAAATATTCCCTCGACGTATTTTTTCGGCAGGCCCATGTTTCTTCCCAGCCACTTTGCAGACGGAATGTCCGATGACGCAAGCAGGGCAAAGTCGCTCTCTGCAAGTTTTAAAACGTCCGTACCGCTTGCGGGAGGCGGGGAGTACGCGAGTCCCACGCCGAGCTTTCTGTGTCTTACGTCAATAGAGTGCTGCAAGGCGAGAATCTTCATCTCGCTGTTGCACACGAGTATGTTGCCGTCTCCAAAGAACTCTGCCACCACTACAAACTCCTTTTCAAAGCCCTCAAATACAAAGTAGGCAATCCGCTCGGCGCCCTTTTGCTCTATTCTTTTGAGCCGGAATCTGAGCAGGTCGCCCCGCAGCCTCTTGAGCAGCCTGTTTGGCTCTGTCTGCGCTATCTTTACGCCGGTAAGCCACACACCCGATGTGGAGATCATCATGAACAGATCCTCCTTTTGCGTGTGATGCAGCTTGAAGAGGACGCTGTTCTTGTCCACCCCGTAGATATTGCTCACATAATAGTCCCGGGCACGCTCCGTGATGTGATCCACCAGATAGCGCAGCTCGATGCCTGCAAGTGCCATGAAATCCCGGTCAGCTGCCTGAGATTATACTCTTGCTATTGCCCATTGCCAAAGATTTTAAGCAAGGCATGATGGAGTCACGCTAGAAATTTACTTGGCTAGATTTAAAAAGAAAAAATCGGCTCCTACTGCCGATCCCGACGGCAAAAAAGAGCCCCTTACAGAGGCAAAAGTCCCGGATGTGTCGGCGCCAGAGACCGAGGCACAGGCTCCACCCACAGAACCCCCGATGAGCGCCATAGAAAGCAGTGAAAAGGGCAGAAAGCTGAACCAGTTGTTCTGGATGCGCGTGGCGCTTGCAGTAATTGCAGGTTCGGCTGCCACGTTCATCTTTGATAACATAGAGGGGGAGGACAGGAGATGGGCGTCAATAGGATTCATGATAATAGTGTTCTTTGGGACGATAATAGTCGCAAAGAATATGAGAATGCAGCTGCCGCCCTCTGACAGAAAAAAGATCGTGACGCAGGCGATCGGCAGCTATGTCTTTTTGTACTTGTTTACGTGGATTGTGACTTATACTCTGGTAAATGTGGGCAGTGTTTCAAGTGGGATCAACGTTTGATGGTTTGTGGAACTTTAAGACGCCGGGGATCCCCGACGAGCTCTTCGAGCGCGTAGACAAGGTTCCCATAACAAAGGAGGAGGTAAGGGCAGTACAGATAAGCAAGGCGCGGCTGCGCCCCGGCCACATCATATATGACGTGGGATGCGGGAGTGGATCCGTCTCGGTAGAGGCTGCCCTGCAGGTAGAGTCAGGCAGGGTGATTGCAATAGACCGCGACGAGAACGCCATATCACTTGCAAGGAAGAATGCGGAAAAGTTCGGGCTCTCAAACATATCTCTTGTGCACGGTAATGCGCTCGAATGCATCGGGGGACTAGATACGGCAGATGCCATATTTGTGGGGGGCACGGGGGGCGATACTGCGGGGATTGTAAGGCTGTGCCAGGACAAGCTGAGGCCCGGCGGAAGAATTGTGATCGGTACGATACTTATCGAGACCCTGCATGCGGTACTGAAAGAGTTGGAGATGCTGCAGTTTGACTCTGTGGATATAACACAGGTGACCGTCTCAAAGAGCAAAAAGACGAGCACTGGAACCATGATGCTTGCGCGAAATCCGGTTACCATAGTATCGGCCACCAGGTCGCAATCCTAGCTTTTTAATTGGGAGAGGAGGCACTAGCAGTATGCCCGGACTAGTAGGAATAGGAGTGGGTCCGGGGGATCCGGAGCTTCTCACGGTAAAGGCCGTAAAGGCCATTCAGAATGCAGATGTGATCATGTGTCCTGCGTCTGCAGAGGACAGGCCCAGCATTGCGTTTTCATGCGTCTCGTCCCTGATTGACGGATCCAAGGGGCAGAAGATTGTAAAGCTGATCTTTCCAATGACAAAGGACAAGGACGTGCTAGAGAGCACATGGAGGCGCAACGCGCAGGCAATGGCAGAGCAGGTCCTCTCCGGCAAAAACGTCGTATATCTGACAGTCGGTGATCCGTATCTTTACAGCACGTGGATCTACATGCACAAGGATCTCAGGGAGAAGCATCCCGGGATGGACATAAGCGTGATCCCGGGAATCGTGTCCATGTTTGCGTTTGCATCAAAGGTGGGAATCAGCATTGCAGAGGGCGCAGAAAAGGTCGCCATAATTCCGTCATGCTATGACCTCTCCAGCGTAAAGGAGATTGCAAAGAACTCCGAGTCGATGGTGTTTCTAAAGGACGGCAGGTACTTTGACCAGGTGATTGACGTGCTGAAGGAGGCTGGATTCCCCGATAATTCCGTGTTTGCAATAGGACAGGATCTCGGGACTGAAAACGAGATAATAAGAAAGCTGACGCTTGGCGATGTCAATGACGGGACGCTGACAACAAAATACTTTTCCATACTGGTGGTAAAGCGTGTCTAGGGTGTTCTTTGTGGGATGCGGACCCGGGGATCCGGAGCTGATCACGGTAAAGGCAAAGAGACTGGTGCAAAAGGCAGACGTACTGGTGTACTCGGGCTCGCTGATCCCAGAAGAGGTGCTCAGGATGTGCAAGAACGGAAAAAAGCACGACGCGTCAAGACTGGTCAGGGAAGAGATCTTTGAGCTGCTCTGCAAGAATGCAAAAAAGGGCAGGCAGGTGGTGAGGCTGCACGACGGGGATCCGTCGATTTATGGAGCCATCAGGGAGCAGATAGACGCCCTTGCTGAGGAGGGAGTAGAGTCGCAGGTAGTGCCCGGAGTGACCGCATTTTTAGCCTCGGCGGCGGCCCTCGGGACGCAGCTGACGCTTCCGGGAGTCACGCAGACCATAATCATCACAAGGGCCGAGTCCCGGACAAAGGTTCCAAAGCGCGAGCAGATCTCCGAGCTTGCAAGACACGGGGCGACGATGGTCTTTTATCTGAGCGTGCATCTCGTCTCAAAGCTTGCAAAGGAGGCAGTAGCAGGCGGCTACAAAAGGTCTACCCCCGTGGCAGTCGTATACATGGCAAGCAGGAAGGATCAAAAGATAATTACCGGGACGCTAGGGGACGTTGCAAAAAAGGTGTCTGATGAAAATATTACAAGGACTGCAATAGTGATTATCGGCGACGTGATAAACCCCAAAAAGTACGAGTACTCGAGACTGTATGACAAGGAGTTTGGCCACGGATACAGGTCACGCAGAAAAAAGTGACACCTTGTTTCTGACTCCCAGCCTTTCAAGCGTCTTTTGCATTCTTGCGGGACTGCCGGTCGTAAATATGCAAAGGGAGCCCCTTTTGGAGCATCTTGTCATCCCGTGAATCTTTTTTGCAACCTCCTTTCCGGGATCTACAAAGCTTACCGCGGGAAACATGTCCTCAAATAGCGGCAGCAGAAACGGAAGATGGGTGCTCGAGAGCACCACCGTGTCAATCAAGTTCTTGGATATGACACCATCAAGCGTGCGCCTGATCATCTTGCTGCAGTGTCTCCTGTCTGTGAGAAACCTGCCCGACTCTACAAGATCAACTAGTTCGGATCCGTCAATGCGGTGGAACTTGTGCCGTCCCGGCAGCTTTTTTCTGGCAATATACCTGGAGAGGCCCCTGCTTTTCATTGCGGATCTAGTGCCGAGTATTCCAATGTTTCCCGTATCAGATACGGCCAGCGCATCTGCAAGCGGCGGCCTGACACTTACTATTCCCCTACCCCGGACATCTAGCATCAGTCCCGGCGTGTTTGATGCCACTACTATCACGTCAGGTGAGAACCTCTCCCGTAGCGCCTTGATGGTGGACCGCACAATCACGTCAAGCTCCGCCCGGGACTTGAGGCCGTACGGATAGTTCTTTTGGTCTGCAAGATAGATGATTCCGTGTCTGCCCTCCTTCTGAATGGCCCTGATTACAGACAGCGAGCCGAGGCCAGAGTCAAACACGGCTATCTTGGCCATGTAATGCAGGCACGGTTCCGGGCATATAGTTTGTTAGCTAAATTTAGCCCAGAGTTGATCTAAATACACACCGTCCATTAAGACTAAACTTCTTAACCGTACGTCATGCCAAACTTCGACAAGACCTGGGCTCGTCAAGAGACCCAGAGTGTAACTGGCAAACTTCGCGAGGCAGTCAAGCCACAGGGCGCATTAAAGCCCAGGATCCAGACCGCAGTCAACAAGCTGCAGGTACAGATCTCAAAGATGGACTCGATGCTGGGTAAATTGCATGAAAGAGACGCGCAACTCTTTCAGCGGGTCGTTACGGCCATGCAGCAGCACGATACCAGCACAAGCAAGGTCCTATCCAATGAGCTGGCTGAGATTCGCAAGGTTACAAAAATGCTCGGCAACGCAAGGATGTCATTAGAGCAAGTCCAGTTGAGGCTTACAACCATTCATGATCTAGGTGATGCAATGGTGGCAATAGGACCAGCAATGTCTACGATGAAGGGACTCAAGTCATCGCTAGGAAGGTTCATGCCTGAAGCCGACTCGGAGCTGAATACCATGACCCAGACGCTCAACGGGCTCATGGTGGATTCGCTCGCAGGGGACTCGTTTAATGTGGAGTCTGACGTCTCAAACGAAGAGACTGAAAAGATACTCCAAGAAGCATCTGCAGTGGCAGAGCAGCAGATAGGGGACAAGTTCCCGTCTGTACCATCTTCAACCGGGCTTTCGTCCCAATCCACTACGTCTACATTCGAGTAGCGGGGCGAAAGTCACTCTTTTTTTATCTTGTGGCGAGGCGTACTGCCTGTATTTGTCTTGTAATAGCTGCATTTCTTCCTGATTTTGCACACGCCGCACATGGGGGATACCGGCTTGCAGATGTTCTGCCCGTACATTACAAACGTGTCGTTGATCTCAAGCCAGTATTTTTTGGGGATTATCCTCATCAGCTCCTGCTCTGTGTCCTCTGGCATCTTTGTGTCCACGAGTCCGAGCCGGTTTGAGATCCGGTGCACGTGTATGTCCACGGGGATTGCGGGCTTTTCAAAGGCGTACACCAGGACGCAGTTGGCAGTCTTTCTTCCCACTCCGGGAAGGTCAGTCAGCGAGTCAATGTCCTCAGGCACCTTGCCTCCGTACTTTGTGGTGATTATCTTTGCGACCTGGATTATCCTTTTTGACTTTACGTGGTAGAATCCGATGGGTTTGATTATCCTTTCAACGTCTCTTATTCTGGCGCCTGCAAGGGTCCTCGCGTTCTTGTACCTTGAGAACAGCACCTTTACCACCTTTGCGGTGTTCTCGTCTTTTGTCCGGGCAGAGAGGATGGTTCCGATGAGGATGCTAAAGGGGCCGCCCGTCTCTGCCTCGTGAAGCTCCCGGAGCGCAGTCATCCGGGGCGGCTTTACCGAGTTCATCGTGCTCATCATGCCCCGAAGAATCGTCCTCATGAGAATAATCATGGTACAAGTGTTAATATCTGTAATAGCGTTACATCAGTCCATGGAGCTCTCAAGGGAGGAAGAGTCCGCGCTGACAGGTGAGCAAGGCGAGATGATGCAGACTGCATACCGCATACTAGTCGCGACAGGCGAGGCGACGGATGCAGAGAGGCTTGTTCCCATAGAGTGGGCCCATCTGTCCGGCGTCAACTATAACACGATCGGCGATGCAGGCGAGGAGCTTTTGGCAGAGTTGAGCAAGAGTGCGCGCGTCCGGGTAAGAACCACGCTAAACCCGATGGGCTTTGATGCAGACAGCGTCTCTAGATACGGGCTTGATGAGAACTTTGTATCAAAGCAGATCTCCATCAGGAACTCGTACCAGACAATGGGCGTAACGCCGTCATTTTCATGCATCCCGTACGAGATATTTGACATGCCAGAAAAGGGAACACAGGTGGCGTTTGCAGAGAGCAACGCCGCGATTCATGCAAACTCGTATGACGGACTCCGGACAAACAAGGAGAGCTCGTTTAGCGCGCTTGCAAGCGCGATTACCGGCAAGAGCCCCTACTCGTCGCTGAGAAGGGAGGACTCGCCAAACGTCACCATCAGGATGAAGGTGGATGGCCCTGACGAGCTCACATACGGGATGCTGGGATACTTTGCAGGAAAGGTGGGAGACACGTCTGTCAATGTGTCGGGGCTTGGCGGCATGGACAGGCGGCAGTGCAAGGCCATGTGCGGCGGCATGGGCACGTCTGGCACGTGCGCAAAGTTCCTCTTTGGGGATGATGACTCGTGCGAAAAGGT
>RHFB01000032.1 GCA_003724285.1 Nitrosopumilus sp. H13
GCATTGAACGTGTCGCCATTCATCAATCCGGGATCTCGTCCCGGCGGCATATTTGCCAGAGAAGATGTCTAGTGATATGGTCTTTCTCCCGGGCGCTTGATTAATTTAAGAGAAGACAGGGTGCATGGCATGGACATAGAGTCTCAGATACGGGACTCGGGGATTCCCCTTGAGGATCTGATTGCGCACTTTAAGATAAAGTGCCGCGTCTGCGGGCACCACCGCATAATGCACGATGCAGAGGGTGCCTGCGGAGGGGTGATGAACAAGCCGTGCGGATCCGGCTGTGATCTGTTCGAGCCAGAGTGCTAGTCTGTGCACTGGTGCGTTGATGTGTGTTTTCACGACGAACTAGTTGTGTGTTTGCTCTGATACATAATCGTGGGGTTTCACTGCAAATCTGATTTCTGTAACAATCGTATGGTTTCAGAAATTCCAGTCTAATCCACGATCAGACTTCCTGAGAAAAAATTGCCTAGGGATTGACATCAAAATATTTTGAATACTGGATGTCCGGATCAAAAAAGCTCACAAGTTCCCCTTTGACCTCGTCTAGTCTGCTGGCATCTATAAAGTCAAGCTCCAGACCTACTCAAGTGTATGCTTCATCTCTTCAAACTCTTCTTTTGAGATTTCACCCTTTGCAAATCTTGCTTTTAATATCTTCATTGGATCTGCAACTCCATCGCTTGGAGCCGTCCTATTTTTTTCTTCATCTTTAGCTTCCGCAATTTTTTGACGGATATAGTTAAAGATCTCTTCTGCTACATCTTTTTGTAATGAATCCATTACTCCTGCTGTGTTTGCTCTAGATTTGCCTCTGGAAAATTTTGACAGCTCTGTCATGCCATGTATGGAAAGTATTAGCCCCGAATAACGCATTCCCTTTTCCAATCTTATGTTGGTGATTTGATGGTAAGAATATTCTTCTATATTCTCGCCCATTCCCATACGGGTCGGGAGTCTAATAATGACGCGTTTTTCTGTAACGAATATGGAGCTTGGACTGTGCAGATTACTCATTGACATTCCCACCCGTGACTGTCTGGCATACTTTACAACGGTCTCATCATCGTCTAGTCGGTGCTTTATTTTTTGGATTTCTGCATCTGCATCCACGCCAGAGTCGTCAATATTGTCAACCTTGTCAATACTCTTGCCAATCATATCTTTGCCCTTGCCAATGATGCCCTTGCCAAACATCTCTACAATCTCTCTCTTGGTTCTTGCTTGCTGTTTGTTATATTTTCCATGATTGGAAGAATGGGCTGAAGTATATAACATTTGTTGGTTTTGACACTGGGAAATTAACAGTGGGCAGGCAGGAGGGAAAACATGGGTGTTCTTTAGATTGCCAACCACTAACTTCCCAGTGCCACAAATTGTGCAGAGGGCGCCTGCGGAGGTGTGATGAACAAGCCGTGCGGATCCGGCTGTGATCTGTTCGAGCCAGAGTGCTAGTCTGCAATTCTTTAATACGATGACTGCAATCTACTGTGTGATGGACGAAACCCGGACGTACCCGCAGGGATACGAGCCGCACGATACCCCAGACTCTTACGACCCGGGACTGAGAAACCAGCTGCTTGACTACATACTACAGTCTGCCCCGACTGAGATCATAGACACGGATCTATTTGCAGTAATGACAAAGAGGCGCTCTACAAGAAAGTTCTCAGACAGGCCGGTGGAGGCGGCAAAGATAGACAAGGTGATAGCTGCTGCAGACACGGCGCCCACTGCGGGAAACTACCAGGGGTTTGAGATATTCTACGTGAGGGATCCCGAGAAAAAGCGGCTCCTTGTGGCCGCATGCAACAACCAGCAGTACGTAAACGCGCCCGTAGTACTCGTATTCTGCAAGAACCCGTCCCGCGTCAAGTTTGACTTTGAGCCGTACGTGCTCAAAAAGTTTGCGATACAAGACGCCACCCTTGCAGCAGGCTATTCGCAGCTTGCAGCCCAGGCGCTAGGGCTCAGCTCTATATGGATAGGCATGTTTGACGAGCAAAAGGTGATGGACGTGATACAGACAAGCCTGATCCCCTCATCCGTGCTGTGCATGGGATACCCAGAGCAGACGCGCTTTCCAAAGCCGCGCCGCAACCTCAAGGAACTCGTGCACGTGGTCTAGTTTCAGATTTAAATAAAGAGCGGTTCTTGCATGCTGTGTGACTGACGCATACGTGATGATAAACTGCGACCTGGGGGCAGAAGAGGATCTTGCAGCCAAGCTCCGGGAGCTAGAGCAGGTGCGTGACGTCTTTGAGACCATCGGCACGCACGACATGATGGTGGTAATACAGGCAGAGAACTTTGAAAAGGTGCGGGAAATAGTCTCATGGAACATACAAAGGCTCGACAAGGTGCGCTCCACTGCCACGCTGATCAAAAAGGATAATTAAGCGAGCCACACAGCTCGGCGCGTTGGAGGAAAAAAACGAGATTGACAGGCTGATTGAGGGCATGATTGCAGGCGGCGATGATCTCGTAAAAAACCTAAAGACCGTGCTTCCAAACCCGCTTGCAGAGTCGATGGTGATGTTTCACGAGTCGCACGTGGCCAACCTCAAAAAGATAAGGGAATTCCTCAACAAGTGAGGCGCTTAAATGCAAACTTTGTGCAGTGGTGTGTGATGCCCTACGAGGAAGTATACATTCAGAGGATGCAAGACGAGCCAGAAGAGGACTAGCCGCCTTTTTTGCCAGGACCTACCACGTCTTCTGGCCTTACCCTGCCGTCCCAGTCGCCGCGCGCCCCCTTGATCAGGGATACGACGCCTGCTCCAATCACACCTATTATCAGCGCAAAGAACAGCGCCTGTCCTGCCACCCTTGCAGAGCAGTCAGTCTCCACGGGCTCGCCGTCTTTTGGATATTCGTAGCACGTCTCAAACTCGTCTGACTCGATGCTGGCCGCGCGATAGTCTGCCCCTGCAATCCCGAGCGTCACAAAGCCCGCAAAGACTAGCGCCATCCCGATCATCACAAACCGCATGTCGCTCATGCGGTGTGGTGCGGCGCCGTATTATTTACACCTTGGTCTCTCTAGCAGGCCCTTGAGGTTGCCAAGCGAAGAGTCATAAAACGATCCCATGAACGCAAGAAACCCGGCAAACTCTTTCTCTTTCATGTCTGCGCATATGAACGACTGCCATGTGATCTCTGTGCCGCGGCGCGCGCCCCTAATTGATATGGTGGCGACATATGCCCTGACCGGCAGGCCGCTAGTGGCCACGTACGTGTATGACTCGCCTGCCTTCCACGATGTGACGTGTTCCTCTACCCTGCTTCCGTCCTCAAACGTGATCAGCCTTGCCGCCCCCACGCCGCGCCTCTTTTTTGACAGGTATGTGGTCTTTTTGGCACCTGCGGCCCACGCCGGCAGGCCGGCTATATTGCTGATTATACTCCACACCCTGTCAGGAGGCGCCCTTGCCGTGATCGTCTTTTTGACCGTGCCTGCGTGGTTCACCCCGGTGCTTGAACATGCGGGATTTTAAACCTTGAACGTACAACAATTTTTAATCCCCGCGTATCAAAGATACAGGATGGTGTTTGGATGGGGCAAGAAAAGGTCGGCAGAGGCCCCCGTAAACAGGGAGATATCCCTGCAGGATGTGCCGGGCGCGGTGGCAGAGATTGACTCGCTGCGCGAGTCCCGGGCGGTATCAGAACTGGGGCGCCTGCGTGATGAGACGGCGCCGCTAGTAGCAGGCCTGATGGAGGTAGGGCGCCTGCTTGAAAAAGACAATCTCAACGTCGATGACGTCGACAAGCACGTCGGGGTGATAGTGGTGCGCGGCAAAAAGCAGGTAATAGACGTCATAAAAAAGGGCGTGACGGACCTGCCAAAGGTCTCCTCCATTGATGACGCTCAAAAGCTTGACATGCTGCTAGGACAGATCCTCAAAAAGGTGGGCGACGTACTGGGGAGGCAGACGCGGGTCATACACATATTTGCAAAAAAATACGCCCACCAGCTAAAGGGGGACCTCGAGGTGATGAGCTCTAACAAAAAGGAGATTCACAGGCTGCTTGCAGACGTCGAGTCTGACAGGGCCGCATCAGGGAGGATAACGGGGCTGATAGGCCAGGTGGGGCAGACAGAGTCCCTGCGCTCTGCGACTCTGGAAAAGATCAAGGAGACGGAGCGGAACCTCGAGTCCCTCGGCTCTAGGATCAAGTCCCTGCAAGAGTCAGTCGATGATGCAAAGTCGTCTGCCGAATACAAAAAGTACCTCGAGCTGCAGGCAAAGCTGGACGCGTTTGCAGGGCAAAAGGAAAGGATACGCGCAGACGTGGGCGCGCAGTTTGCAAAGATATCAAGGCCGCTTGGACGGTACGAGTACGGCTCGTCACTTGACAAGGAGCAAAAGGGGCTGCTCGGGGTGCTAGTCTCTGACCCGTACGACTCTCTGCTCCCGCAGAATACGGACACCATCATACTGATACTTGAGAACGTCAGAAAGGCGATATCTTCTGGCTCGATATCGGTAAAGGACATGGACAAGTCGCTTGCACACCTCACGGAAACAGAAGAGGCGCTCGACGGGTTTGTCAAGAGGATATCAGGATATGGCTCGGAGCGCAAAAAACTGCGCGACGAACTTGACTCGCTGCGCCCTGCAAGACTCGAGTCACTGGAGGGAGATCTTGCAAAGAACTCGTCGCTTTTGGAGCATGCGCAGCTAAAGTCCGAGTCGCTCCGGGGCGAGGCAGACGAGGCAGAATCGAGGCTCCCGCGGCTCGTATCAGAGATAGAGGCCAGGCTTTGCAGGTTCTCCAACACAAAGTATACGGTCCGGTACGGGGGCGCATGAGCGTGTTCGGGGGCAAAAAGCTCGAGCGCAAGGTAATGCTGCAGCGCGACGTGCTAGACAGCATCCTCTCGTTCTGCCAGATAAAGCACCCAAACGAGGGCGTCTTGATACTAAAGGGCAAGTCAAAGAGCGGCCAGATAAGTGTGAACGGGCTGGTAATACCGCCATTTAGCGAGACCGGTCCGACGTTTGCGGGGTTTCCGCACTCGTTTCTGCCGTTTGATATGAGCTATGTGGGGATGGTGCACTCGCATCCCAGCGGCTCTGCAGAGCCCTCGGTGACTGATCTGCACAACTTTTTCGGGCTCGTATCGCTGATTGTAAAGTTCCCGTACCGCGACGAGTCGGTGTTTGCGTGGGACAGCGGGGGCAACCCTGTGCCGATCTCCATACTGCCGGAGCAGTGAGCAGGTCAGTCCTAGCTAAAAGTGACCGGTTTTTCCATGCTTCAGATATCTTTTTTGGCCTGCGTTCATGCCGCGGGCAAATTCACGGGCTGTCTTGTATTCCCGGGATGGTTGTTCCGTATTACTGTGTTATTTTTAATTTTTTTACCCTATTTTTGCTAAAACCTGCTAGATTGGAGTCGATACTAGTTATGTCTTCGAACAATTTTGCTATTTCATGCCATTTTATCATTTCTTCATGCATGCCTGATTTGCTATTTTTTTGATACGATATCTCATATTTGTGAAGCATCTTTTCTATTTCTTCTTGACATTTTTTTATTCTTTCTTTATGTTTATCTAGCGTGTCTGTATTATAATGCCACTTTATGATATAATTGAGATCAATCTTGTTTGCCTTGTCATAACACATTACCGCCTCCTCGTGCTTGCCCAGTCTGGTTAATGCAATGCCCTTGCGAGAGAAAGCCATGGAATCGCTGGGATCAATCTCAATTGCCTTGTCATAACACATTACCGCCTCCTCGTGCTTGCCCAGTCTGGTTAATGCAATGCCCTTGCGATAAAACACCATGGAATCGCTGGGATCAATCTCAATTGCCTTGTCATAACACATTACCGCCTCCTCGTGCTTGCCCATCTTGACTAGCGCGTCACCCTTGCGATAAAACACCATGGAATCGCTGGGATCAATCTCAATTGCCTTGTCATAACATTTTATCGCTTCTTTGTATCGTTTTTGTCTGAATAGTAGATGCGCATCTAATACATGTGCATAGGCCTGATTATGTTTAGTTGATTTTGTATATGCCTTTCTAAGATCGTCTAAAACTTCATCTGGTATTTTTTCTTCGCGCCATGCGCCATATTGGAATCCAATCTTGATTGATGCTATGGTCGCCTTGTCAGGAACCACGAAATCTCTTTTAAAGGATCTAATGTCGACTTTTTTCTTACGTAGATCTTCAACAATCTCAGCCATCTACAAAACTCATGGTCACGTCTATTATATTATCATTTTCATCATATTTGGCCTCAAGTTTTACTGCTGTTTCTTGATCATATTGTTTTAGTATGGCCTTGATCTCTGTATCATCTATTCCATCGTCTATGGCTTCAACAGAATCAATTGTTGCGTCATCTGAATTGATCGGATTCCATCTGCCTATGTATGCCGTCTTGTTGGCCTCGAGTAGTCTGGCATATCCTATTTTCAGAGTATATGAAATCATATCCTTTCCGTCTGTCGTGGCATAAAAGTATACTACATGTTTATTTTTTGAATGCCTGCGAAACGCCGCTAGCCGATGATCCTGATTTTTAAAGACCCACACGGTGCCGTCTTCGGGGTTTAGCGTAAAGTTGTCTTGACTTTTCTTACTATTTAATGCAATCTCCAATGATTTGGACATCTTTGTGATTTTTTTTCTCCACTTGTACAATAACATGTGATTCTGTTGCAACTGACTATTGTCATCTTTATCTAAAGGACACATGATCTGACTGTGTGGTGGGGATTTATAGATGATTGTGCAGTGTAGATCTGTACCAGAAGAAACTCTAATCCGGGATAATGCTGCGCGCTCAAAGATGCAAGGATGGAACCGGTCGTCTTGCAGAGTGTATGGCGGCGTACAGCATCCGCGGCATGACCGCCGATTTTCTCACCGATAAAGAGAGGGTCAGGCGCGTTTGTGTAGGATCAGACGGCGCACAGAGTAGCCATTGTGTTATGATCGCTCCAAAACCAGTCCGTCATGCAATGTATATCTATCTGTGATTTGAGGCCATTGTAGACCGAGCTCTCAGGGCAGGCATAACTTTATAACCGATCCAATGGTACGTACCGTATTGTTCCAGTTTAGTTCCTACCTCGTGTTTCTCTTTGCATCGCTTGCAGTGAGCATAGCCCTGCAGTGGATACTCCCGTTTCCGTTTGGCCTCGGGGCGGCGCTGGCGATATTCGTAGTGTTCCCGTTCCTGTTGCGCAAGCGGTACATGAGCCGCATGGGCGGGTACGGCTCTGGAACAGGCGGCGGATTCTTCGGAATGGGATCACAGGGATCCAGCAGCATAAAGTACGTGTGCCTTGTGTGCAACAACAAGCACAAGGGGGGCACGTGCCCGCGCTGCGGCTCAAAGATGCAGCGGGCTGACTTTTAATGTCGCTAGAAGAGATGCGCAGCAAGGTAATCTTCCACAACTCGGTGGACGTGTGGATATCGCTGTGTGCAGAGCGTAGCACCGGGTGGGAGGATCCGGCAGAATACAAAAAATTCATCGCATACCTGCTGGAGAATAATCTAAACCTAAAGGCGTTCAACCTGTGCGCGCACGAGGCGGGTGCAGAAGACGACGCAAAGACCCGGCTTGCCGACTCGCTTGCAGAGACAAAAGACGATCCAAACTCGCGCGTCTATACGATAAAGCTCGCAGACTCTGCCCTGGAAATGATACGCAAGTACGTCACCTCTTGAGCCTCGGGTTCACTATCGAGTCCAGCGCATTCCCAATAAACACGAACGCCAGCCCCGTCACCGCAATCATCACCCCCGGGGGCATTATCCACCACCACAGGCCGCGCGCGCCGGCGCCGTACGTGTCTGCGTCGTGGAGTATCTGCCCCCATGTGGGAAACGACGGATCCCCGAGCCCCAGAAAGCTCAGGCCCGCCTCCGTGGTGATCGCCGCGGGAACGGATATTGCAATGCTTGCAAACGCGTACGGGAGCAGCTGCGGCAGTATGTGCCTGAGGATTATCTTCGAGTCCTTCTGCCCCATCATGACTGCGGCATCGACGTACCCGCGCGTCTTTATCTGCAGGGACATGCTCCGGGATACCTTTGCAACGCCGACCCATCCAAACACCATGAGGAACCCCGCCATCACGAATATGCTGTTGCTGATTGTAATCGAGAGTATGATGAGAAACGGGAGTGCCGGCAGGGCGTATATCACGTCGTTGAACCTCATCATCGTCTCGTCTGTCTTTTTGCCGCGGAACCCTGCATACACGCCGTAGAGCAGGCCCATGACTACGGATGCTATGGCCACTACGAGCCCGATGAACAGGGCAAGCGGCGTGCCCCACAGCAGCCCCACTGCAAGGTCGCGGCGCAGCTCGTCTGTACCCATCACGCCAAAGGCCTTGCCGCCTATTATCAGCCGCGAGTCTGTTATCTTTGCGCCGTCCCCTGCATGGTACGTGTCTGCGACAAAGACGTACCTGCCCTTTAGCGGCTCGTTTGAGGCCGCCTGTGAAAAGATGATCTCCTCTGGAGGCAGCCTCCCGGGTTCAAAGTCAAACACGCCTGACTGCATCGCGACGTTCTTTTTTATGGAATAGTCTGCAGAAAAGACCCTCTCTGTGTGGCTGGAATGTGTCTCCAGGTACGGGAGCGACGATGACAGGAGGTCGATTCTTGCCCCATCTGGCCTGATCACATACATCTGGAGCAGCGGCGAGCCGGAATACTCTGCTGTAAACTCGTAGATAAAGTCGTTTGGAAACCCGTCATAGGTGTACTCGAATGCAAAGCTGCCAGTCGTGCGCGACACCTCTCCTTGCGCGCTGCTCGTATGCGGCGAGTCGAGTATTCGGTGCTCTGGAATCTTTTCTGTGAGGAACAGGTTTACCCACACGGGGACTGCGACCTTTGGGTATGATATCCAGCTCTGGGGGTTGTTCCATTCCTGGAACGTCTCGACGGGTATGGTCAGCACGGCTATTACCGACACTGCTATGAGCGCGGCAAGTATGGCCAGGCCTGCTATTCCCATCTTGCTTTTGAGGAACTCGTCTCTTATCTCCCCAGAGGTGGCGCCGCTCACACGTCACACCCCCGTGCGTATCCTCGGATCAAAGTATCCATAAAGGAGATCCGCGATGAATATGCTTACAAGAAAGAACGCGGTAAGCACGTACGTGGCGCCGATAATTACGGGCAGATCAAGCACCGTGATTGCGTCAAAGTAGAGCCTGCCCATGCCGGGCCAGTCAAAGACGGCCTCTGTTATTATGGCGCCCCCAAGCGATCCGGACAGGCTGAGGGCAAGTATGGTGATTATGGGCGGCGCGGCGTTCTTTAGCGCGTGCGTGTAGACTATCCTCCTTGGCCTGACGCCTATGGTCCTCTTTGCCATGACAAAGTCCTCCTGCATTATCCCAACCATAAAGTTCCTTACGAGGTACGCCCACGCCCCGAACCCTATCAGGACTATGGTGATGAGCGGGAGCGTCATGTGGTAGAGGAGCGCCCCTATGTACCGGGGATCAGAAGACGGTATGTCCGGCGTGGCCCTTGCGGGGAACACCTGGTATGTAAAGGCAAAGAGGAATATGAGCAGCATGCCTATCCACCACACGGGAAAGCTAGAGCTGATTATGGCAAAGCTCGAAGTCAGCCTGTCTACTATGGAGCCTACCCTGCTGCTTGCGAGCGCTCCCAGGAATATGCCGACTATGGATATCAGCACGGTGGCCGTGGTGAACAGCAGTATGGTCCTTGGGAGCTTTTCAAAGATAATGTCCCCTACGTCGGTGGATCCAGAGTCGCTTGTAAGGAACGTGGCGTGGCCAAAGTCAAGCAGCAGTATCTTGTACATTGTGAGGCCGATGCGCTGGGGCGAGTACCACGGCTCGTCAAGCCCGAGTATCTGCACCCGCTGGTCTATCTGGGATTTGATGAACTCTTCGAACTCCTCTGCAGAAAGGAACCCTCCCGCGGTTGCGGGGTTGTCTGTTATCTCTGACCTGACCTGGAATGCGACCCCCTGCTTTAGTATTATGTCCATGTTGGAGCCTACGAGGGATATGGTAATGAGGATGGTTATCATCAGCACTGCAAACATGGTGAGCGCCCTTGTTGCCACGTATCGCTTGATTCCCAACTATACCTCAGAGTGCCACGTTCATATTAAAAACGGTTGTATGTCATAATAGCAGCAAGAATATGGGCGCGGGTATGATTGTATAGTCTCTCTTCTCCTCTAGATCGTGCTTTGATACGATGATTCCCTTGCTTTTGCCAGTCCTGTCAAGGAACCTCGTCATCCCTCCCATCTCCCTAAGATTGATCGTGTTTCTGAACTTTACCTCTATCGGAATGACTGCAGAAGCGTCGTGATTTAGTATGAAATCTACCTCTTTTCGCCCGTTTTCTCTCCAGTAGAACAGATGGTTGTCATGATCAAACTTGTGCTTGTTTTTGCTCTGTGCAAACAGCCATCGGATCAGGTGGTCTGCCACGATGCCTTCGGTCATCTTGCCTGCATTCTCCTCGTTTTCAACGTATCTCAGGCTCGTCATAAAACTGCCGTCGTCACTGCCCATGCCGTTGAATATGTGGAAGAAGAACGGATCCTGGAAATATAATTTTCTCTCCTTTAGCATGTTTGAGGCGTGGTCGCTGATCTTGTATCTGTTAATTACTGACAAAACAAATAGATCGTCTAGGGATTCTGCGTATTCTGCCGAGGTTTTGGCGATTCCAATGTTTGCCTTTTTTGAAAGATGGTTCCATGAAATGGAGTTGCTTTGGTTTTCGATAATGACCCTGCAGAAATTTTTCAGCAGCCTCTGGCTCTTTGAGAGGGCGTTCCATCCCCCCATGATGCCGTCGGTGTAGTTCTTATAGGTCTCCTCTGAAATCATGCCGGTTCCTACCATCTCGTTGACTATTCGTGGAATGCCTCCGGTTACCATGTATCTCTCAAACAGATGATCCAGCGTTTCCTTGTGGAGCATCATCTTGTCGATTCTGCGATCAATATTGCCGTCAGCAAGATTTATCAGGATGTCCCTTCTTCCATCTGAGCTCCAGGTGGATTCTGTCCACTGATCTTGAATTTCCTCGTCTTGAGATATGACGTACTCGGAGAATTTCATAGGTCGCATAATTTTGTCGATATAGTCATTGTCGCCAACGCGACCCCTTCTGTTGGGAAGTTTTTCTGACGCTCTTTTAATGTTGGCTGCGTCTGATCCCGTGGCCATTATCGTACAGTTATGCAGCTTTCTGCCGTCTACTAGAATTTTTATGCTCTTCTGCCAGTCCTTTACGGCAGAAGCCTCGTCGAGAAACATATAGCAGCGGCTCTTGTTTCTTTTTGTCTGGCTTATTCTCATGTATGTTTTTATGATGTCTGTTATCTCTGTCCGCTTGTCGGCAATATCTAACGGACAGTATAGTATGTTCCATGGCTGCACGCCTCCCTTTAGGAATTTCTTGATCTGGATCTTGAGCAAGGTGGTCTTGCCCACCTGTCGCGGCCCGCGCATTGTGTATATCACCGTGTTGTCAGGGGCAAAATCGTATTTGATGGCATGTTCAAGCTCTGGAACAAACTTGATCCTTGATTTTTGTAATTCACGAATTTCTGCATCATCATCAATGGCGGCAGGATCCTTCCACCAGGGATTGTAAGATATTATCTCTGCCATGCTTACCATGCTATTTTCGAGTATCAACTTCTTTATAAATAAAAATAATCACAGTATCAACTTCTTTATAAATAAAAATAATCACAGTATCAACTTCTTTATATAATCGGCCACCGACCATTGACACTTTCTTTATATAATCATGTCAAAACCATTGACACTTTCTTTATATAATCATGTCAAAACCATTGACACT
>RHFB01000022.1 GCA_003724285.1 Nitrosopumilus sp. H13
AAAGAACATTGCACACCTTTGAAAATCATATATAAAGAACATTGCACACCTTTGAAAATCATATATAAAGAACATTGCACTATCATACAATGTCAGAAAGCGACCTTCGAGAGTTTAATCCGTGGTGGAAGGATCCGTCACTAATCAATCAAGATGATGAGATTCGTGCATGGACAGACACCAAGATACGATTCGTTCCGGGGCTACAATATGAGATCAAATATGATTTTTCGCCAGATAATACGGTAGTTTACACGTTGCGCGGTCCACGGCTAGTAGGCAAGACTACCATGATCAAGCTGCAGATCCGAGAGTTTCTAAAACAAGGCATCTCACCATGGAATATTTTATACTATTCACTAGACGTAAAGAGCAGTAAAAACGACATTCTGGACATAGTAAAGACTCACATGAACATGATTCCCAAGGAGGACAGCAAAGACTCACATGAACATGATTCCCAAGGAGGACAGCAAAGACCGGCGCTATATCTTCCTTGACGAGATAACATCTGTCAGGGACTGGGAAAAGGGCATAAAGCATCTAAGGGCAGCCCACAAGCTGCGAAATTGCACGATAATGGCCACCGGCTCGCAGGCAATCAACATGAAAAAGGCAGTAGAGAGCCTTCCAAATAAGAGGGGCAAGGTGGATGACTATCTGAACAAAATCCTTCTGCCCATGAAGTTCTCCGAATACGTTTCGGTCAGAAATGATGACATCCGGGATATGATTGCAGACGCTGCACTAGATGATGCAGAAAAAAAGAACGTGTTCTCAAAGCTGCAAAACCAGGAGATTGATCCCAGGATAAGAAAGATGAGCGCGTATCAAGACGAGCTGGATTACCTGTTTAAAGAATACATGCTGACAGGCGGGATTCCAAGGGTTGTAAATGAAAAGATCACGACCGGCATGATTTCAGAGGCCACATACGAGGAGCACTTGACCGGGATAAAAGGGGAGTGGAGAGTCGTGCTCAAAAACGAGGTCATGCTGGGAATCTTTTGCAGCGCGCTGATCAAAAACCAGACAAAACATGTATCTTGGAACGGCCTTGCAAGGGATGCCGTTCTGGGAAATCTCGGAACTGCGGTAGATTATGCAGACGTCCTAAATGACATATTTGTAGTGTCGATGATCTACCTGTATGATCATGACAAGAAAATCCCCCTTGTAAAAAAGAACCTCAAACTCTATTTCCAGGATCCGATGTTCCTGCATGTCTTTAACAGCTGGAATCAGGCAGGCGGTTCCTTTGAAACCAGCCTCAAATACGTCGAGAATACAGAAAATCAGGGCAAGATTGCAGAGGGTGTGGTGGCCAACCATCTCATCCGGTGGGCGTTTGCGCAGGGCAGCAGAAAGCAAATGTTCAATCCGCTCAACCACGTGTTATACTGGAAGGACAAAAACAACAGGGAGGTGGACTTTGTACTGCGGTATGATGGGCATGAGGTTCCAATCGAGGTGAAATTCAAAAATTCGGTAAACCACCGAAGTCTTGGCGGAATGGCAAGCTTTCTTGACGAGACTGGATGCGCAGGCGGAATTGTGCTCTCAAAGCACGACATGACGACAGGCAGGGACTATGTCGTGGTTCCGGCATCCGTGTTCTTGCTGCTGGTATGACAGACTGGAATCACATCTTGCCATGTACTATGGCAATCAAACCGGTGCAGACATGACAGGATCCGCGCAGTCTGCCGGCGTCTTTTGCGCCGGTTATGCATCCAAGACTGGCGCTATGCCTCCATCATCCCCTTTAGCAGGTTCTTCCTTACCAGTATCGGAATGTTGTAAAACGACGCGAGCGCGACGGCGTCTGAGGCGCGGTAGTTTCTGAGCACCATGTCCTTTTTGCCGGTAAAGTACAGGTTTGCCCGCAGCACCTGGCCGCTCTCGTAAATCTTTACCTTTACCAGCACGATCTCGTTCTCCTCGCAGATCTCCTCTATCATCTTGTATACTGACGGTATCTTCTCTGACTCTTCAAAGCTCGATATGTGCCTGATGACCTCGCCAGAAAAGGCCCGCATGTGGAACTCTTTTCCCGCATCGGATCTCAGGATCACCATCCCCTCGACTGCATAGGGATCCACAAAGCCGATATGGCCTATCTTTGCCTGCTCGTACCCGGGATCGCCTGACTGGTCTATCTCCACACCCCACATACTGCCAGTCTGCTTATAAACATGGATTGTGTAAAGATTTTTTTCACACGCATGATACCCGGGCAATACCAAATTATTTAAAATCCGCATATCTGAACCAGCTTGATGTCCTCAAATCCGGGCCAGGCAGTCTCCTACATACTCAGCAAGTACGTCACCAGGTACATGAAAAACGACGTGCTCATGCTGGACTCGGACACGCCGACCCGGGACGCAGTCCACAAGCTAAGCCAGTACGGGACAGACGACATCATCGTGACCGGCCCTGACGGCATGCCGGTGGGAATAGTTACTGACGAGGACATACTCAGCAAGGTGCGCGACGTGACCGTGTATGCAGAGGCGACAACCCTCAAGGACGTGATGAGCTCGCCGCTGATAACCATCCCTGAAAAGTCCACACTGCAAGAGGCGCTCCACAAGATGCGCGACCACCACATCCGCAAGCTGCCGGTAGTCTCAAAGAAGAACGCGGTGGTGGGCATGATATTCCAGACTACGATTGCAGACGTGATACGCAACGCCACCATGACGCCCCCGCGCCTCCTCAGCCCGCCGGTAAAGGCGATACTCGGGAACCTGGGGTTCGTGCTCCAGTTTGCCGGCGTGCTATTGCTGGTGCCTGCCATCGTGGCCACCGTGCTGGAGGACACGGTGATTGCGACGGGAATCTATCTTACTACGGTGCTGCTGCTAGTCACTGGGTTCTTTCTGAACTCGTACGGGGAAAAGTCCAGCCTGAACCTGCAGCAGGCCTCGATACTCGTGTTTGCAAGCCTGTTCCTGCTGTCGCTGTTTGGGACCGTGCCATACCTGTACGTGTTTCCGAGCGTGGCAGACAACGTGGAGGTCTTTGGCAATGCGTTCTTTTCTAGCGCCGCCGGGTTCACCACCGGCGGCATATCGCTCTTTGAGAACCCCGAGGATCTCTCGCAGAGCTTTACGTTTTATCGCAGCTATACACAGCTTGTGGGGGGGATGAGCTTCATATACCTGGTCATCACGGCCTTTTATCCCGAGTCCAAGCTGCAGTCGATGCGCGGATTCATCTCTGGCAGGACGCTCCACATGAAGGAGCTGTTCCTCACCATTACCGTGATATTCTCCATATACATCGTGATAGTGGCGCTCTTGCTGTTCTTTTTTGGAGAGCGCAACCTGCTTGACAACTTTTCGCTTGCAATGAGCACGCTTGCAACCGGGGGCTTTGTGCCCACGTCCACCATACTTGACGGGCTGCTGTGGCAGGAGAGCGTGATACTCATGGGCGCGATGATCCTGGGCGCCCTTCCGTTCACGTTCCACTATGCGTTTGTGAGGAAAAAGTTCCTCTCGCCCAAGCTGGGCCGGGAGGTGCTTGCATACTTTGCGATACTTGGCGGCGCGATAGTCCTGTTTGTGGGCATGAGCGGGATTGATCCCCTGCAGGGGGCGTTTTATTCCATCTCTGCAAGCACCACTGCCGGCCTGCAGCAGGAGAGCCTTGCGGGAATAGGCGGCGGGCCGCAGGCAATCCTCGTAATACTGATGTTTATCGGCGGCTGCGGCTTTTCGACTGCGGGAGGGATCAAGATATTCAGGCTGTTTCATCTGCGCGACATTGCATCCATGCTGTCTGGCGCAAAGCGGGCGCAGCTCTCGCTTCCAGCAAAAAAAGAGGCCATCGTGACCGTGATAATCATAGCGTCGTTTCCGGCCATCGCCGCGCTGACTGGCTACCACCTTGCAGAGACAGAAGGCGTGCCGTACCAGGACGCGTTCTTTGAGGCAGTCGGCGTGATTACCACGGGCGGTCTCTCTGCGGGGGTGATTGACTCTGAGACTGATCCTGCTACCAAGATTGCCCTCGGGTTCCTGATGATTATAGGGCGGCTTGAAATAATCGCCATACTGTACATATTTTTCCCCAGGCTGAGCTGATACGAGCGCCCAATCCAAGGCAGGTGCTGCACGACTATTCCGGGAATATTCTACAAGGCCCCGGGCAGCATCGCCCAATGAATGTGCCGCGCGCCCTGTGTGTCCGACAAATATTTTTATGGACTTGCAGAATGCCCTTGGCATGGGCAAAAGATTCCTTGTGGTGGGAAGCGGCGGGCGTGAAGGCATCTTTGCGCGGCGTCTTGCAAAGGATGTACAGGTGTACGCGGTGATCGGCCACGAGAACCCGCTCATCGTCGACTGCGTCAGGCAGTCCGGCGGCCAATACACGGTTGATGATGCCAACGATCCGCAGACGGTCCTGAGTTTTGCAAAAAAGCACGCAGTTGATCTTGTGTTTGTAAACGCCGACCAGCCCCTGGCCAACGGGGTGGTGGATGCCCTGCTGAAAAACGGCTTTGGGTGTGTGGGTGGGACGCGGGATGCCTCGCGCATTGAATGGGACAAGATCTACTCTATGCAGATGGTGCACAAGGTCTGCCCCGAGTTTGCCCCACTTTACAGGGTCGTATCTGACGTATGCGAGCTAAAAGGCGCAGTCTCGGAGTTTGAATCTGCCGGCACAAAGGTGGTGGTAAAGCCGCAGGGTCTCACAGGCGGCAAGGGCGTAAAGGTAATGCCAGAGCACCTGCCGACATATGGCGACTGCATAGACTATGCCGCATCGCTCCTTGAGAAGAATACCGAAGAAAAGGTGCTGCTAGTCGAAAAGCTGGACGGCATTGAGTTTACCATCATGGGAATAACAGACGGCACGAACCTGGTCCTGTCCCCTGCAAGCTATGACTATCCGTTCCGCCACGAGGACGACCGCGGCGCAGGAACAGGAGGCATGGGATGCTTTACTGATTCGGGCCCCGGGCTTCCGTTTATGAGCGGAAGAGACCTTGATGACTGCAGGACCATAATGCAGAGGATTCTCGACGAGATGAGATCAAAGGGGCTTGTATTCAACGGAATACTCAACGGCGGCTTTTTCAAAACCCGGGACGGCATCAAATTCATGGAGTTCAACGGGCGCTTTGGAGATCCAGAGGTGCTCAACATACTGAGCGTCCTTGACGGATCCTTTTCAGAGCTGCTAGAGAGCATATGTAACAAGACGCTCTCCGGGAGTGCGGTCTCTTTTCTAAAAAAGGCAAGCGTTGTAAAGTATATGGTATCTAAAGAGTATCCCGGCGAGGGGGAGCCTACTGCCTTTGCGCTTGATGAAGAGGCAATCAATGCTATTGGAGTAGAGATATTCTTTGCATCGTGTGTGCGGACTGACAGACACCAGTACAGGACCCTCAAGACGTCGCGTGTAGTCGCGTTTGTCGCAGTCTCTGATACGATTGAAGAGGCATCCGTGCTGGTAAATGAGGCCATTGACGCCCATGTCCAGAGCAAGCTAGAGTACCGGCGCGACATTGGCTCTAAAAAAAGCCTGGAAAAACTGGAAAAAATCAACGCCGAGATTCATGGTTAGCTCAGACCAGGCGAAACTCTGGCAAATGCGGGTGACTCGTTTTGCAGAGCCAATGACGGGCTTTTGGATTGCCGATTTTTTTTTATAACCAGCCTTTCATGTTCCCGCATGATTATGGCAGGATTTATTCAAAGGTTTAATTCTGCATCGTGCCGTGGCATTGTCATGGACAGGGGGCTTGTGATGCTCGGGTTCGGGGCGATAACCGTCCTGTTTCTGGCATACGGAAGGTACCAGGATCCCGGACTGCTCACACCCGACGCGATTGGAACCATTCAGAGGATTGCATACGGCTTTTACATCACGCTTGCCGCCTCCCTTGGCGCGATAGCCCTCGGACTGTACAAGTACCACAAGGCAAAGGCCGGAGCGGGGGACGGGCTGCTAGGGGTGATGGCAGCGGCCACGCTGAATCCCAGGTCCAGGCGCATATTTGTCACGACGTTTGTTATCTATGGGGTGTTCTTTTCGCTTGCATCCGGAACGCTGGTGTACCAGCCAGAGGTCAACTTTGCAACCCACTACGGGGCGGAGATCCCGTCAGGATTCGTCTCGCCGTGCTGCGATGCCACCGGGTACATGCCAAAGATAATCGTATATCTCTCAGAGCACGTGGGCCTGCAGATAATACCGATCAACCTTGTACTGCAAATCACGGTCTCGTACCTTGTGGGACTCAACGTCTCTGTCGCCTTGCGCGTCCGGGGCTCATCCGGGAAGGGCATGGGCGGAATCGGGGCGGCCACCGGCCTGTTCATCGCATGCCCCACGTGCGCCGGGACGTTTCTGTCGGTGTTTGTGGGAGTGGCAAGCGGCATCGCGGCATCCATAGTGCTGGCGCAGCTGCAGACCCTGTTCATAGCAGTGTCCATACCGGTGCTGCTGTTAACCCCGTTTGTAATGGCAAGGAGGCTGCGGAACTGCGGGGACGGATGCACGATAAAATGAGGTGCACGGTGAGATGAGTCTCCAGTCTGCAGAACAGTATGTGGACTTTTTTCTAGGACTGGATATGGGGGATGTGCGCCTGCTGGACTTTGTAAACAATGAAAGAATGGCGCTAAAGCAGAGGCTCAGATACAAGGACGTGGATCGCAAGCCAGTCGACTGCGCAATAGGCGTGCTAGAGCGGCTTGCAAGGGAGGTAAGAGACGACGGCGAGGAGGCGGTAATTGCAAGGTACGGCGGGCGCTAGATCCGTACCCTTGGGCATGTCTTGTACTCATACACCGGATGCGCAAGGCATACACTGCCTTGCAGGACTATAGCCTGTGTATGGCAGAAGAGATAAGAGATGCCATTGCGTACGGCTTTTGTGTCTGCGGGATCACGGAAAAACCACAACAAACACCTTGACATGCTCCAGGACTACAAGAACTACCTGGTACGGTATGTCCAGGATCTGGAGGATCTAGACAGGCAGTCAGAGTTTGCAAAAAAATGGAACGAGCAGGCAATACGCGACAGAAAAGAGGAGATACTGCTAGTCGACACGATACTCAAGGGACTGGTACGGTTTTAAATCTCCGAGGTTATCTTTTTTATCCTTGTAATCAGCCTGATCTTTGTATTGATGGGCATCTCTGGCTCCATTGCGAAATATACAATGTTTCTCCGCGTGTATATGACCATCTGCGAGACCTTTTCGCGCTCTACGTGCACGTACCTCACCTTGCCAAGCGACCCGTCAAACTCCCGCCTCATCAGCCTGCGCTGGGCCACCTGCTTGCAAAAGTGCTCTTCTTCCTTTTGGGACTCGAGGCTCGTCTTGCCTGCCTTCATTATGGCCTCGCGGATCACGCCCTTGTGGTCAATGACTGCGGCAAACCTCATCTGCGGATCCAGGCCTATTATCTTTTGGACAATCTCCAGCAGGTCGGGCTTTGGCATCTGTGTTGAAAAGTCATCTCGGCAAATATAAGCCATTGAGGGATGCGCAAGGCATGGTGATCCCCGGATTCCCACGCGTCTGGTTTGGTATTTTTTGCGCCAAATCGGCGGCAGACTCTGGTCTTGGGGCATCCCGCTTCATCTCAAACCTTGCAGCCTGAACTCCCGCCGCGCCGCCGGGCCGCGCGCCATCATGTCCGGTTTATAACCCCGGCCATGCAATGCATGGCATGCGTGTGGAACTGATTGTATTCCTGGCGGGACTAACCATGCTTGTGTCCGGGCTGGTAATGTTTTACACTGTGGGCTCTGCCGATCCGCCCCTGAGGGCGGTAAAGAACGCAGGAACCTTTGTGGGCATTGGCGGAATCGGCGTAATGCTTGCAGGCGTCCTGTTATATTTGATAAGCAAGAACGAGCCGCCGATCAGCGAGGATCTTGGCGTGTAATGCACGCGCAGTTATGTGTGTAAGGCTATATACCGCATGCCTTGCGCCAATCTTGGAATGGGCGGGAAGAACTGGCTTGGCGCGATATATCTGAGAAACGGCGGGTATGAAATAGTCCTGCGATCCCTGTCACACTACCGCCGGCGCCTCTGCACGCTGGGACGCAGCCCGGAGCTAGACGGAGCGGCGGCAATGTTTGCATCCGTCTTAAACTCACAGGCGGCAAAGACCGTCCCGGAGATAGACCGCGTCACGCAGGTCGTGCTTGACTATCTTGCGGGAGATGCGGCTGATCTTGCAGGTGATGCGGGGTTTCTTGACAAGGCGCTTGCGTGCTATGAGTCTGACATACGCAAGGCCCAGGACACGGGGCACGAATACTTTGTAGGCCTGGTGGGGGACATGACACAGGCAGAATCTGCGCTTGACGCCATTGCGCAGGCGCGCGACGGGCTGCTCAAATACGACTAGGCCTCGTCCCTGTCGTCCCAGCTGATCCGATACTTGCCTACCACCCTGAGCACCTTGAGCTTTGCGCCCTTTTTGAACGCGACCTTGTACAGCTTGTGCGACGTGTCCTCGATATCGAGCGTGACTTTTGACACTGCCTCGAAGATCAGCGGCTCTGCGGATTCCTGCCTCCACTCGTCTTGCTCAAAGTCCATGTAGAACTTTGTGTACAGCAGTCCCATGTTTGCAGTGGCGCGCCGCCTGAATAAATAGGGGCGCACCGAGTTACTAATCTGCAGCGCATATGGCGCACCGTACCAACACGATTCCTCTGGCAGGCGCCATAATGGATGGATCAGATGGTCGTGGATTCGTGTTTTGTGCCTATTCTGGACAGAATCCAATGATCCAATTAACTTATTAATATGGTTTTTGTATGCATGTTATAGGGTCAGCATTGTCCTGCAGGACTCACGTCTGAAGTGGGGTCGCAAGGCTGACACTGCATCTTTCATTTTCAAGATATTGTTAACAGATATTTTTATCAAAGTTGTATTTATAAAATACACCACTCAAAATTCATTATATCTTCAGTAAATGATAGCATAATTACATCTGTTCTAAAATTAATATATGTGGAAGAAACCATTCGAAATGATTGGCTGAAACTGTAATATTTATTGATGCCGGCTATATGATCGAGCTCACATTGCGAAAAAAAAAGCGAGTTGATTTTGCCAAATTATCTGATGAACTGTCTGTAGGATCTTGGAAAAAAACATATGTCTACAATGCGCTACCATCGTTTATTGATTCTGTCAGATATAGAAAAACACAGCGATTTCATAGTGCATTACAAAAGCTTGATAAAATAGAAGTAAAATTAGGACGGCTCCAATACTCAAAAAATAATACACCAAGACAAAAAGGTGTGGATGTTAAACTAGCTGTAGATCTAGTGCAGATGAGCATGAACAGGGATTTTTCCCATGCGATATTAATTACCGGAGATAGTGATTTTCAATATGCCGTTGAAAAATCACAAGAATGTGACATTCATGTTACACTAGCTTATTTTGCTGGCTCTACCATAAATAGTGTTTTTCGACGTGTTTTTGATAATACTGTTTGTTTAGACGATGCCATCTTAGATAAGTGTAAATTGTAATGCATCAATATTTAATTTACAAACATATGTGACAATTCCATTAGATTTATTAACACTTCTTTTGCAATGTTGTTCATAGGGTCAGCATTGTCCTGCAGGACTCACGTCTGAAGTGGGGTAGCAAGGCTGACACTCTCTATTTTATCTAGCATTTTAACAAACAATTTGTTCACTGCCTCATTGAAATTCTAAATTGAGTCATGATACGTGTGCTTGTCATAATACAAAACAATCATGCTTTGTCCATAACTTTCCTGCAAAATGCCCGCAAAAACTAAGGATCATGAGAGCGCCCAGCAGAAACATCTTTTGATTAGATCCTATCCCGCATAATATCTAGAATGAATCCAGAGATACGAGACAAAGAGAAGAAGAGGAAACAGACAGAATATCGGACTGAGCAGATGCCATGATGTGGAACTAAGATGCCGCTTGCCCGGTACAAACACAACTGCCGACCCCTCAGTGTGCATGATCATCAATGTATGGCGTCCATATCCTCCGATGCGGCATGATTCCCGCCAAATTTGGGCAAATTCTTTTAAAGCGAGTCAATTTTTATCATCTCATGAACAAGAGTCAAAGCTATATTGCAGTAATTGCAATGCTTCCCTTGTTTGTAGCAGGACTTTCTGTTGGCCCCGCCCCGTTTGCCGAGGCGGCCAACCCGGACATATGCGGAGTGCAAATGTGCTCTGACATACCCGGAGGCAGACAAGCCTGGGAGGAAGAGCGCAACAAGGGTGTTCCTGTAGCAAAACCACAGGATACAGACGAAACGGACAAAGACAACATGGAAAAGATGGACAAAGACCACATGGACAAGGACAGCATGGAAAAGATGGACAAAGACAACATGGAAAAGATGGACAAGGACATGGAAAAGATGGACAAGATGTCCAAGGACTCTATGGAGCAGTCTATGGGTTCTGAGCTCCGACTGTCGAGGGCAAACGTGCCAGCAACAATCCCGCTACACATGGGATACTATGGAGGCGATGAGGTGTACTTTATCATCACCGACTCTAGCGATCCGACCCACGCCGAGATCATAACCGAGGCGCAAGGGTGGAAAGTAGAGCTCGCACCAGTGCTAGCAAACGCCCCGCCAGAGGCACTCTCTAGGACATACATGTTCACCAACGGAGTACAGGGCGAAGGAGTCCACGGATTCCAGAGCGAGGTCTTTACGACCACGCCGTCCCAAGAGGGGTATAGTGCCCTGACATCACACGTCCATGTAGCATGGAACGACGACGCAACCGCAAGAGTTCTGACCTCAGAGGAGATGATCCAAGAGGCAGAGACGGCAGGCGAGATCATACTGATTGATCTCACTGTGGTCCTCAACATGCCGCACATAGTCTGGCCTGACGGCCAGATGCAGGTAAAGGAGGACAAGACGCTTGCACACGACACAAAGTACGGCGGCGGACAGGTGCTAGACATTGACACCGACGCAATGACCGTCACGTTTGTGGCGCACCGCGGATGGGGGCCTGACGGCAGGACTATATACTATATAGTGACTGACGCAACCCCGAGCGGTCCTGCAAACGGCATGGGTGTGGTGAGCGCGCCGACGTCTGCAAGTCTTCTTGCAAACTCTGCAGCAGTCGACTTGTACCAGTTCAAGAGCGGCATAAAGGGACCTGGCCCGCTAGGGTTCCAGCCCGGAATTGCCGCAGGGGCTCCAGGAGACGCCAACTATTCCCCGATGTGGAGGATATTTCTGGCAGACTGGATAGATCCCGCAAACGCCGAACTGATCGAGACGATTGCAGACCTCAACGCATATGTGGGTGACGGCAAGCTGAGTACGAGTATTGCACGCCCCATGGACAGCGACCACATTGTCAACTGCCCGTTCATAGACCCCTTCCAATAAGGGACTTTTTTTCTTTTTTTTATACCATGTATGGCGCCCTGCGCACCTAGTACTGCAGGTTCGACAAATCCGCCAAGTCATGCCCGGCACTATCCCTCACAGCATCCAAACCCGGATAACATATGGCAGTCCGCGTACTCAGCACCAGTCTGGCGCCCAGTATGAATCCGCACAGTATCCAAACC
>RHFB01000025.1 GCA_003724285.1 Nitrosopumilus sp. H13
AGAGGCGGGCACGTACACTGCCACGGTATTTGTCTGGGAGTCTGTAAGCAATCCGACTGCACTCTCACCGCCGGTAGAGACTACGATCACGGTCAGCTAGCTGTAACTTTACACTAGGAGATTATACCAAAACATGGCATGATCGTGTCATATCGTATGATTACCTTGACATATTCTCATGCATTGGGTGCGTACAAGCCCTGATCCTTATATGTATCTGGTGCGTAATAGAGCCGTGAAGGTCTACTGTGACAGGTGCGATTCCGTGTTTGGCTCTAGGGTGGAATTTGACAAGCACGCCTCAAGGCACCGTGATGTCATGCAAGAGGCGTGCCCAATAGATACGGCGCTCTCAAAGCTGGCAGGCGCGCTCAGACGACTGATCCGGTAAATTTGGAACAAGGTTTTTTTATACCCACGCTCAAACTCCGAGCATTGGTTGCAAAATGGATCCTAATAGGGCTGGTAGTAATAGCAGTCATAGCCGGCGCGGCCCTGGCCGCATTCCCGCAGGATCCAAACCTTGATCCCACAAGGCAGCACGGGGACATCTCTACTGCGTTTGGCTCGCCAATACTTGGCAATCCGGATGCGCCACTCACAATAGTGGAGTTTGGCGACTATCAGTGCCACCAGTGTTACAACTGGTTCCACAACACAAAGCCTGCAATAACCCGGGACTATATCGACACGGGCAAGGCAAACCTGGTATTTGTAGACCTTGCGATTCTCGGAAAGGACTCGCTCACTGCGGCACAGGCCACGCACTGCGCAAACGACCAGGAAAAGTACTGGGAGTACCACGACTTTTTGTACAACTCGCAGAACCCCACCATTGACGGCGGATGGGCAAGCAGGGAGAACCTAGTCGGCTTTGCATCAGAGCTGGGACTTGATGTGGATCTCTTTAAGAGCTGCCTTGAATCCAACAAGTATTCAGACCGGGTAAGATCAAACACGAACGAGGGCAAGAGCAACGGCGTGGCAGGCACTCCGGGGTTCTTTATAGTAAACTCCGACGGCCAGAGTGATCTGATCTCCGGGGCGCAGCCATATATCGTCTTCAAGCACATTCTGGATGACATGATCTAGAGATGCAGACGATAAAGATGGTCTTTTCCAATCCGCGGTACCTCCTGCTTGCGTGCGCGCTTTTCTCATCAATGCTGGTGGGGCTCTTGATACTGTCCGAGTTTATCTTTTTAGAGCCGTACGTGGTGAGCCACCTGCCCCCCGGGACCGAGCTTGGGTTTTCACTGATCGTACTCTTGTGCCTCTTGTCTGCGCTTGTAATCCCGATGAACATATACCGCATAAACATACTAAAGAGCTCAAAACAAAAGATGGGCGGCGGCATATTCGGCTCGTTTGTGGGAGCGATTGCAGGGGCATGCAGCTGCGGACCGGTCGGATTCGCAGTCATCTCCACGTTTGGCTCTGTGGGCGCCACGGCGACTGCCTTTTTGACAAACTATGAGACGCCGATACGTGTGGTGGCCATCGGGATACTGGTGGTGTCGTATTTTACCACCGTGAGATCGCTCAAGATAGAGTGCAGACTCGGGGATTGATTCACTAGAAATTACCAAATAGGCAAAATTTTGTAACCTTGGGGCGTATCTTGTAGTCTGAATAACAGATCACATGACGTTCATTTACGTCCCGATAAGGCCGAGCCGAAGGGATCCAGAAGCAGACGAAAACGAAGAGGACTGATTCCAGCAAGATGGCTGGGATATTTATTTGCCGCCTCTTTGACTGTTCTTGATGAACAAGAGCATGATTGCTGCAATACTGGCGCTCTCCAGCCCTATACTGTTTGCAGCAGCCGCATTCCCGGATACGATATCGTGGAGCTGGAACGAGGGAAGGGGAGGCTATCTGTTTGCGCTCATATTTGTAGTGGCAGAGCTTGTGGGACTGCAGATTGCCGTATCCACAAGGCGCCTGCTTGCCGTGGTCCCAATGGCCGCAATGGCGATCGCGTATCTTGCATCCCTCGAGTACGGCCTGCGCGACTATATCATAGAATCCGCACAGCACTTTGACGTGCAGCTGATATACTCGTGGACGTGGATGTGGGACTTTGTCATGATGGCCGCGTTTATAGTGGTGGGGCTGACCATATTCTTTGGCAAGAGATGGATAAGAATCGCGCCTGCCGCCCCCATATTCCTGGCAGGAACTGCAATCATACTGTCACTTGACGCATTCTTCCCTTATGACACGCTTGGCCCGCTCCAGTACGTGGTGCCGTACTTTGTAGAGGCAAACGTGTGGCTCGTGGGTGCGCTAGATCTGGGTACTGCCATTGCACATGACAACGTGATGCTTTTGCGCGGCGATCACGGCTCGATGGCGCTACAGGTGTTCTGGCCGTCGGCAGGGGTGCACAGCATAATCATCTTTTCGCTGGTCATCGGGGCATTCATGCTAAAGATGAACATTGCGCGGCGCCGCAAGGCGATATACTTTGTAATCGGGATAATCGGCACCATTCTGGTGAACCTGATCCGCATATTCTCGCTGTCCTGGTACGCCCTCAAGGTGACCACCGATCCTGTGGCATGGGAGGAATACCACAAGATTGCCGGCGAGATAATGTTCCTGCCGTGGCTCTTTGGGTTCATACTGGTAATAGTGCTGGTCGAGTCGCGCCGCCTCAAAAAGCTCGAGGCTAGAACCCCTAAAAGTAGCTAGTAATGTCGCTTTGGCCGCGCACCTCTGTGAGCTCTGACACCCTGACTCCGAGCCTGCGGATGTCCGTCTTTTGCGACTCGAGGGCCTCCTTTAGGAGCCCGTCTACGCATCTTTGCAGCTCCTCCAGGCTCATAGTCGGTGCACGTAGCATCCTTGACTTTGAGCGGACAGACATGTCTGACTGGACAAAGTGTATCCCGACTGACCTGAACATTTGATTGTTCTCTGACACTGTGCGGTGCACGTCCTCGCACATGTGTCTGAGGTACTCTGCAAGAAACCCGTACTCCCTCGAGTCCTTTTTGAGTGTCGAGATCCTGCTGTACTGGATCTGGGCGTCTCTCTTGCTTACCGGGTTCTCGTCTTTGCCCCTTGCGGCGTTGTAGATGTACGTGCCGTTCTTTCTTCCAAACTCCTCGTTGAGATCAAAGATGCCGAGGCTTTTGAGATCCTGTATCGTCTTGAGATTCATCTCGGCTAGGCGCTTTTCTGTCTTGCTTCCAATCCCCGGTATGTCCCTTATCTCTAGCGGATCTAGGAACTCCTCGACTTTTTCCTTGCTCACTATTGTCAGGCCGTCGGGCTTTTGATAGTCCGACGCTATCTTTGAGACGAGCTTGTTTGGCGAGACTCCTACGGAACAGCCTATCTTTGCCTTGTCGCGCACAGAGTTTTTGATCTGCTGCGCAAGGTGTCCTGCCCTCCCAAAGTCGCCGCCTGTCCTGCCGGTCACGTCAAGGTATGCCTCGTCTTTTCCCACGTATTCAAACACGTCTGCAAAGCCGCTGATCACACCCATTGCAGTCTCTGATATGTTTTCATAGTGGGCAAAGTCCACCGGCAGGAACACGGCGTCGTCTCTTCCTACGAGCTTTCTTTTTGCAAGGGCGATTGACATGCCGGACTTTGCGCCGTACTTTCTTGCCGCATAGTTGGCAGTGGCGACTGCCCCGCTGTCGCCGCCCCTGTCAGAGTACACGCATACGCAGACGGGCTTTGGCCTTAGATCCGGCCTCCTTATCTCTTCGCACTGCACATAGAAATAGTCAAAGTCAACGTGCATGACCACCCTTGAATCCAACATGTGTGGTATGGCCTGCTGCTTATTACAACATTGTGTATGGTCTAAATACGGCCCGGTACAATCCGTGGCATGACATATCCCGTCTCGGCAGGAGAGAACGGCCTCAAGCTCCGGCCGGAACTGATGGAAAAGGAGAGGCTCTACCACTGCATGTTCAAAGACAAGGCAATGCTTCTCTTCAAGGACTCGATGGACGTGCTCAACTGCTACGAGATAGAGGAGGCCGATCTGGTGGAAAAGATCCGCAGCTGCAAGGACGACTCTGAGCTAGAGGATCTGTTTGCCGAGTATATCAAGGGACACGACGTTAAAAACTAAAATAAAAGCGGGGTCAATTCATCATCAGGAAACATGGATTTGAGCAGCTCAAAAAAGCCCACGGACGCAGAGGACATCCTCACAGAGTTTGACTCTGATTCAGAGCCCGAACAGACACAAGAGTCAGAATACAAGCCTGCAGAAACAAGGCCCGAGCCAGAACCCGCAGAACCCGCAGAACCCGCAGAACCCGAAGAACCCGCAGAACCTGCAGAACCCGAAGAACCCGAAGAACCCGCAGAACCCGCAGAACCCGAAGAACCCGCAGAACCCGCAGAACCCGAAGAACCCGAAGAACCCGCAGAACCCGCAGAACCTGCAGAACCTGCAGAACCTGCAGAACCCGCAGAACCCGCAGAACCTGCAGAACCCGCAGAACCTGCAGAACCTGCAGAACCCACAGAACCGCAGTCTGAGGAAATGAATCCAGAGCACGGCGTTGTCTTTATTGGCTCAAAACCCGTCACGGTATATGCCGTAGAGACCATGACAAAGCTCTCGACTAGTAGTATGGTGACACTCAAGGCAAGAGGCAAAAAGATCGCGCAGGCAGTCGATGTCTCACAGATGATCCTAAAGCGCATGGGTTCGGCGGGATGCGTGATAAGCGATGTGCGCATATCTTCTGAAACGCTGCTCTCAGATGATGACAAGCAGCGCAAGGTCTCCCTGATGGAAATTGACATCTCAAAGGATTAGCCCCCGCAACATGGTGTTTGTTGCAACGGGACTCTCCGTACTGGCAATACTCGTGGTATTCTCTGAAAGGTCGTGTGGAATAGACCATCTGACGCTGACTGGAGATATAAAGTCATACGAGCAGTCCCTTGATCCCGAACTGTGCGAGGATTTGGTGGAAAAGATAGACCTGTTCAACGACCAGTGCAAGCCTCAAATAGAGACGCTTGACTGCGGCTAGAACAGTACCTCCAAAAACGTGATCCCAAAGTATACGAGGACCACACTCAGCATCACTATCAGTATTTTGTAGCCTTTGCTTGAGAGTATCCTGGTGCTCTTTGCAGCAAGGAATCCGACGGCCCCAAGCCAGGCAAAGTCCATCCAGATGTGCAGGGCAAACATTATCAGCACCCCTGCAAACGCCCACTCTATCATCGCGTCAGATATGAGCTTGAGGCCTATTGTGAGCCACCATGTTATGAAGAACGGATTGAGTGCGCTAAGCACTGCTCCTGCCACGAACGGATTCCTGCCGGACGTGTATTCTGCATTCTTTCCCCTGAATATCCCGCGAACCTGCACTGCGGCAAACACAAACAGCGCCACTGCGCCAAGCACGGATACTGCCGTCCTAAATCCCGGGAACGCGTCCAGTGAGAACGCCCCTATCCCGAGTATTATTACCAGCGGCAGCTCTACTACTGCATGGCCTGCCGCCATCCTTATTCCAGCGGCCGCTCCCCCCTTCAGCCCGTATGCAATGTTTGCAGCAAAGAGCGGCCCCGGAGCCATGACGCCGGATGCTGATACCGATATCACCAGTACTGCAAACTCTAGAATCTGAACCATTCCGTGCTATCTGTACATGGCGTCTCTGAGGTGCTTTGACTCTTCTTCTGCCTCTTTTATCACACCTTCTGCCCTCTCTGCCTCCTTTTGCAGCAGTGGCATGTCGCACGACACCCCTGGAACCAGCTTTGACATTGCAAGGCACAGGTGAGCACTCGACTTAAAGTCAGGTCCCTTGCCGTCCGTGTGAAATATTATCACGATTACGTCCTGACCGCTCGTGCTTCCCCTGTTTAGCAGCGTTCCTGGGATCCCGGGTACGGTGCCGTTCTCTAGCACTTTTAGCCCGGCCTTTTTCGCCTTTTCTCTTGCAGAATCGGTGCTTCCGATCCCTACAAGCTCGTCTTTATTCCCGGGCGCGTTTACTGCCACGCTGCTGATTATCAGGTCTATCTTGTGATCCCTTGCCCATTCAAGCATCGTCTTTGCAGCCGCCTTGTGAAACGACTGGTCAAGCGTAAGGTATGACAAAAAGACGCCCACCTTTAGCTCCTCGTTTGCAAATATCCTAGTGGGATAGTTTGGTCTGCCGTCGCGTATCACGCTGATCGGGGGGAACGCATCAGAGTCAATCACCGCCACCTCCTCGAATTTTGATGTGTGTATCATGGACTCGCTTGCGATTGCGCTGCTGTACCCGACTGAGGGAAACCCGTCTATGAGGTACCCTCCCTCCAGATTTACCGGCCTCAGCTCCTTGATCTTGATTCGAGGGCTCATGCATGAGCCATGAGGGCATGAAATAATAATTTTTGGATTCAGCGGAGCCTCTCAAGCAGGGCCGCATGAATGAACGGGAGTACGGTGGTCGCCTCTGCATGCAGCGTGGCCTCCTTTGCGTCTTTTGTGACCTTGCCCCATGATATGGCCTCCCGGACCAGCGCCCCGCTCAGGCTGCCGTCAAACTCTTGAGCCGTGGTGATGTAAAATGCATAGTCAAGCCCGTCCCGGTACTGGTTCCACCACAGCGTATGGTGCTTTGAGATCCCTCCCCCTATCATGAATGCGCCAGACCTTTCTGCCTTGAATACCCGCCCTGATATCAGGTTGGCATCGCCTATCATGTCCAGCTTGAAGTCGTTGTGCTTTTGGGTAAACATCCAGATCTGGCTGCCGACTGCCCCGTCCATTATCCCGGGAACTATGACGTCTGTGTCTGTTTTGTACGCCCAGTACAAAAAAGAGTCCTCTCCAAGATGCCTGCCGATCATCTTGCATATTGCGGCGGTGGTCATCTCCCTTGTGCCCGACTCGTACTCTTCTTCAAGAAACTCCTGCATCTTTTCTTCTATGAGCGGCCCATAGCTCTTGACTGGAACCAGCACGTTGCCAAGCCTGTGCATGTCCTGGTCTGCAAGCTCCGAGTCATCCATGGTAAATGATCCCTCCATATAGTGCGAGTAGTGCCTTGCAATGTCGTGATCAAGCGAGCCGCACGTGACCATTGCCACGTCAAACCACTTGTTTTTTATCATGTCCCGGATCACGCCGCGCAGTCCAGTCGATACGACTGCGGCAACAAAAGACACAAAGCGGAGGCACTTGTCGTCTGTGATCATCTTGTATAGTATGTCCACCCCGTCAGAGAGGTTCACCGACTCGAATCCTCCCGACTCTGACATCTCTCTGATTATGTCGCTTGCAGACGATCCTGCCCCTATGCTGATGTCCTTTACCGGTCTTCCGGGCTCTATCATGCATGGGTCTACTGGATTCAAGTATAAAATTCTGCCTTGAATGCCCAAGAAAACTTTAAACCCGCCCAATCACACCACACATCAAATGGCTGACAGAATAAAGGTGGGACTTGTGGGCATTGGCAACTGTTTTTCTGGCCTGATTCAGGGCATTGAATACTATAGAAAGAACCCGTCCCAGCAGGTAATCGGAATAATTCACGAAAAGCTTGCAGGGTACGGGATACATGACATTGACTTTGTGTGCGGATTTGACGTGGGCGAGAACAAGGTGGGCAAGCCGCTCATGCAGGCAATCTACGAGTATCCAAACATGGTGGACTGGATTCCAAAAGGCGAGATGCCTGCCACCGATGCGCTAGTACATGAGAGCCCCGTGCTTGACGGGGTGGGCCTGTGGGTTGAGAACAGGGTAAAGCCGATACAGAGCAGCAAGACCACCGAGCAGATTGCCGAAGACGTAAAGGGGATAATCAAGGAGACGGGGGCCGAGATAATGGTGTCGTATCTGCCCGTGGGTTCAGACAAGGTGACTGCATTCTGGGCCCAGATATGCCTTGATACGGGGGCCGCGTTTGTAAACTGCATCCCGTCATTTATCGCCTCTGATCCGGGATGGGCGAAAAAATTCGCAGAGAAGAACATCCCGTGCATTGGGGATGACATAAAGGGACAGGTGGGGGCCACCATCGTGCACCGCACGCTCGCAAAGCTGTGCAATGACCGCGGCACAAAGATAGAAAAGACGTACCAGATAAACGTCGGCGGCAACACGGACTTTCTCAACATGAAGGAGCAAGAGAGGCTGGTCTCAAAAAAGATCTCAAAGACAGAAAGCGTGCAGAGCCAGCTTGACGAGAGGCTCGATGACGACCAGATCTACGTGGGCCCGTCTGACTTTATCCCGTTTTTGGGCAATACAAAGCTCATGTTCATGAGGATAGAGGGGCGCCAGTGGGCAAACATTCCATACAACATGGAGGTGAGGCTGGACGTTGATGACAAGGCCAATTCCGCCGGGATAGTGATTGACGCGATACGCCTTGCAAGAATAGCCCTTGACAGAGGCGTGGGCGGGCCGATAAAGTCTGCAAGCGCGTATCTGATGAAGCACCCGATAGAGCAGACGTCTGACGTGGAGGCAAAGGTGGCATGCGAAAAGTTTGTCACAGGCGACCTCTGATTCCTGCCTGATGTGGGAATAGCCACTACGAAAAGTATCATACCAGAACAAGGAAAATTAAGCAATTATGTCAACTAAACTTGTTAATCATCGATTATCCAACCACGCACAAAGATACCATTGATGGTGCACGTAAAAAAGGTGGAGATATTTGGCTTCAAGTCGTTTGGATTCCGCAATACCACGGTGCACTTTGAGCCGGGGCTCGTCTCAATATCCGGCCCCAACGGCTCTGGCAAGAGCAACATACTTGATGCGATCATATTTGCCATGGGGGAGAACAAGCCAAAGGTGATGCGGGTAGACAAGCTGCGATCACTAATCCATGACATAGACGGGGGGCGCCGGGGCCCAAAGATGGCAAGATCAAGCGTCCACTTTGACAATACTGACCGCAAGATTCCAGTCGACTCTGACATTGTAGAGATCACCCGGGAGCTGACGGGAGACGGCGATAACATTTACTATCTCAACAAGAAAAAGACCAACAGGACCCACATAATGGATCTGCTTGACGTGGCAAATGCGGGGCTTGGCCAGCTCAACGCGGTCCAGCAGGGGACAGTTACCAGGATATCAGAGTTTACCTCTGAGGAGAAGAGAAAGACCATCGAGGATCTCATCGGCCTCACATCCTTTGATGAGAAAAAATCAGAGGCCGAAAAGCAGCTAGACCAGGCAGACAGGAGGCTGGAGATAGCCCTTGCCACCATGGGCGAGACGAAAAAACGCATCGACGAGCTAGAGGCTGAGCGCAATGAAAAGATGCGCCACGAGCTTTTGGGCCGCGAGCTTGACAGGTACCGTGCAATGGATGCGGCAGGCAAGCTGAGGACGGTATCTGCCACAAAAGAGTCAAAAGAGTCCGAACTACGTGGGATTACCGCCGGTTCTGCCACCATGAATACAGAACTAGAAGGGCTCCGGACAGAGATTGAAAAGCTGGATGCAGAAAAGTCGGCAATGATGAGGGATGCAGAGCTCCATGCCAACGAGGAAGCGGAGATAAAGCGCGAGCTCAGCTCACTGCTCCAGGAATACGAGACAGACAGCAGCGACATTGCGGTATCAAAGAAAAGGACAGAGGCGCTCGGCTCGAGGATCCCGGATATACGGGGAGACATTGAAGAATTAACGGCAGGCGGGCAGGACATGGAGTCGAGGATCAAAACTGCAAAAGAATCAATGGCGGAGACTGCCCGCAAGAGAGACGGACTCAGCGAGGATGCGCAGCAGATAAACTCCAGACAGCAGGACATACTTGACGCGCAGACAGAATCCGCCAAAAGAAAGTCAGAGATCGACTCCAAGATAAAGTCGCTTGACTCCCAGCTAAACGGCGCAAAGCTGGAACTCTCAAAGGCGCAGAACAAGCAGGCAAACTCTGAAAAGCTCATTCAGACAAACTCTGCCAAGCTGTCAGAGACAGAAAACGGGATTGCCGAGCTTGCAAAACTAAAGACAAGGCTAGAGTCCATGATGCAAAACAACAAGGCAGCCATATCTGAAATAACGTCGCGGATCAAAAAACTGCAGGCAAAAAAGGCAAAGTTTGAAAACGATCTAGAAGAGCTTGACCTTATCCGGGACAAGTCAAGCAGGGCGGCAAACCAGTACGAGTCCAAGATAAAGACCGTCAAGGGGTTCATGCACGAGGACTATACGGTGGCCAAGCTGATGGAGGATGCAGACAAGCTGGGAATAAAGGGGCTGGTATACCAGATGCTCTCCTGGGATGCAAAATACGAGCGAGCAGTACTTGCGGTAAGCTCTGACTGGATAAAGGCGCTAGTGGTGCAGGACTTTGCCACGCTAGTCAGCATTGCAGAGGCTGCCCGGGAGAAGAGGCTGCCCAAGCTCAAGATAATCCCGCTTGATGCCATACCAAACCTCAAGCTAAAGACGCCCAAGATGGCAGGCGTCCTAGGCGTGCTTGCAGGCCATGTAGGGTGCGATTCAGAGTATTCGGCCCTCAGGACGTTCCTGTTTGGGAATATAATACTCGCAGAGGACCGCAAGTCCGCCCACGCCGTGTCGAGGGCAGGCTACAAGGCAGTCACGCTTGATGGCGAATACTTTGAGGCAGACGGGGGGACGGTGGTAATTGACATCAACTCCAAGATATCAAAGCTCACAAAGCTGATATCCATGAGCAACGACATTGACGGGCTGTTCCAGTCCATCTCCATAATCAAAAAGTACATGACAAAAAAGAAAAACTCGCTCAAAAAACTCGACAGTACGATAGAGTCGTACTCGCAGAGGCTGACAGTCTCTGAAAAATCGCTTACCAGCACGGGCGAGAACTGCGAGCACATAGCCAAAAAGCTGGACTCTGCTGCAAGCATCAGAAACATGCTTTCGGGGCGCATTGATGCCCTGCGTGCAGACGGCGAGGCAGCAAAGTCGGCGATCCTGACTTCAAAATCACACATTGACTCCCTGAGCGAGCGCATTGGCATAATGGAGAGAAACTATGCGTCCGGCGAACAGGACAGGATTGCAGCAGAGCTTGCAGAGATCAACAGGAAAAAGACCAATGCGGACTCGCTGCACACAGAGATATCAAACGAGTACCGCGCAAAGTCGGCGCATCTGGGGGATGTCGAGGCAGAAAAGAGCCGCCATGACTCGAGGCTGCAGAGCTTGCGCTCAGAAGAAGAGTCGGCCAGCCTAGAGATAAAAGAGCTGCAAGAAAAAATCACCGCGCTAGAGGCCCAGATAGAGCCAAAAAAGAGCAAGCTCAGCCAGCTGAGAGAACAGGAGCAGAAACTGTTCTCAAACTCTGGATACTCTGTCGGCAACCTAAAGGAGGTAGATGACAGGCTCTCAGAGCTAAACCGCAAGGAACGCGACCTGACAAGGCAGACAAGCGGAATGGACAGGCAGTCTGACTCCCTTGAGCGCGACCTCGAAGGCCTTAGGGAGAGCGAGACGGGGCTCAAAAAGATACTTGGCGCCTTTGGATTCGCAAAGGACATGCCCGCATATGACGTCACCGGACTCATCGCGGGACTCGGAGCAGAGCAAGAGTCCCTCTCGTCGCTGAATGCAAACGCCCCGGACAAGTACGCAGAAGTCTCGTACGGGTACCGCTCGATGTCTGACAGAAAGAACACGCTTGAGGGGGAGCGAAACAAGATAGTCAGGTTCATCGAGGGCGTTGAAAAGGACAAGAGGCAGCACTTTCTTGACGCCTTTGACGTTGTGGACAAGGAGGTGCGCCTCATATTCAGCAAGATGACCGGCGGTAATGCCTGGATGGAGATACAAGACGAGGACGACATATTCAACTCTGGCCTGTCATACCTGATACAGTTCCCAGACAAGCCAAAGCGCGAGTCCACGTCAATTAGCGGCGGCGAAAAGACGCTTGCGGCAATCGTGTTTGTGCTGGCATTGCAGAGGCTAAAGCCGTCGCCGTTTTACCTCTTTGACGAGGTGGACGCGCACCTTGATGCCCCAAACTCGAAAAAGCTTGCCAACATACTAGAAGAGCGCTCAAAGGAGAGCCAGTTCCTGATGGTCTCGCTAAAAGAATCGGTAATACAAAAGGCAAGGCTGATCTACGGCGTCTTCTCAAAGCACGGATCCTCAAACGTGGTTACATACAAGGACAAGCGCATGGCGCTCCAGGCAGCACAGGGCCAGGCCAGCAAGTCCTGAGACCATCCCGGGCGCGGAACCTGCCCTAGCCGGGGTTGACGTGGCAGGCAGTATAGTGGTCTTTTTCTATCTCTTCTAATCCGGGGTCGGTCCTGCATTTTTCGACTAGGTGGGGGCACCTGTCTGCAAACCTGCAGCCGTGGGTGATGTCTGCGTCCTGCCGCGTGATCCTGATGCTCTTCTGCCGGTGCAGGTTTTCGGGATCCGGCTCTGATACTGCATCAATGAGCGCCTGCGTGTACGGGTGCCTCGGAGAGTGCAGTATTGTATCCATCGGGCCCGTCTCCACAATCCTGCCCATGTATAGTATGGCTATCCTGTGGCCAAAGTACCTGGCAGTCGCAAGGTCGTGCGTTATATACACGAATGATATGCCGTGTTTTTTCTGCATCTCTTGGAACATCTCTAGCATCTCTGCGCGCACGGACACGTCAAGCATGGATACCGGCTCGTCGGCAAGTATTATTTTTGGCCTGGGTGCGAGTGCGCGCGCCAGTACCACGCGCTGCCTCTGGCCGCCAGATAACATGTGCGGGTACTTTTTGATCACGTCCTCTGCGGGCTCGAGCCTGACCTCCCGGAGCACCTCTAGCACCCTGCCCCGGCGCTCTTTTTTTGTCCCCATCCCGTGTATCTCCAGCGGCTCTGATATGATGTCGCCTATTTTCATCCTCGGGTTTATCGAGTCGTACGGATCCTGGTGTATCATCTGGCAGCTCATCTTGAGGCTTTTCTGCCTGCCGCTAACCATCCTGCCTTCAAAATAGATGCTGCCAGAGTCCTGAATGACTGACTGCAGTATCATCTTTGCAATGGTGGACTTGCCAGAGCCGGACTCGCCTGCAAGGACTAGCACCTCGCCCTGCTCCAAAGAGAACGTCACGTTGTCTGCGGCCCGGACCGTGTCTTTTGAGCCAAACAGGCCCTTCTTTGCGTACTCTTTGCAGAGGCGCTCCACCCGGAGTATCTCCATGGTATTGGTAGTATTGACTGGTATTTCAAACATGACATAAGGCATTTATGTATAGGCGGCATCGCTGAGATACTTGAGCACAGTACAGGAGAATCTCAACTACAAGCAGTACGTGGTGGACTCGAATCTGCGCTATTTCAAGCCGCATGCCACCGCAGTCGAGGCAACGTTTGCCCAGGAGATATCTGCCAGCCTGGGCCGCAGCAAAAAATCCATCAGTCCAAAGTTCTTTTATGACAAGCGCGGATCAGAGCTCTTTGAGAAGATATGCCTGCTGCCAGAGTACTATCCGACCAGGACAGAGGTCTCGATACTCGAGAGGATGCGCGACGATCTTCCCGGGTATATAGGGGACGATACGCGCCTAGTCGAGCTTGGAAGCGGAGCCTCAGTCAAGACCCGGCTGCTGCTTGACGTGTTCTCCAAGGTGCAGGACTCTACGGAATACATCCCCATTGACATCTCTGAGATTCTTGCAGAGAGCTCGGAGCTGCTGCTGCGCGACTATCTGACGCTGAGCATTACCGGGATAATAGACTCGTACGAGGGCGGCCTAGAGTTCCTAAAGCAGTACGATTCAAGGCAGAATTTGATAATATTTCTCGGCTCGAGCTTTGGGAACTTTTCCCCCGTGTACGGGCACCTGTTCTTGCAAAAGATGCGCTCTGCGATGAAGCCCGGAGACCTGTTTCTGATAGGCCTTGATCTGATAAAGGAAAGGGACGTACTCGAGTCTGCATATGACGACTCGCAGGGGGTGACTGCGCAGTTCAACCTCAACGTGCTGTCTAGGATAAACGCCGAGCTTGGAGCGGACTTTGATCTCGGGAACTTTGAGCACCACTCTGCGTACGACGCGGCGAACCAGAGGATGGAGATGCATGTGAGATCGCTTGCAGACCAGTCAGTCGTGATACCAAAGTCGGGCCTGCGGCTAGAGCTGCAAAAAGGCGAGATGATTCACACGGAATATTCCCACAAGTACGCCTTGCCGCAGATAGCAGGCCTGTTGCGCGACGCGGGGCTGGAAATTGTGCGGACATGGACTGATGAAAAGGAACTGTTCTCGCTGACTCTTGCTAGGCGTCCTGTGCGCACCTGAACCCGGCAAACATCCATCTCTCATCCAGCCGGAAAAAGTTGCGATAGCTCCCGCGTATTGACATCTGCGGTGTTCCAAACGAGCCTCCCCGCAGCACCTTTTGGCCCGTAAACCACTTGTCATTGTACTCGTCAAACCCGGACTTGAATCCCGGATATCCGGCAAATTCCGAGCTGGTCCACTCCCAGACGTCGCCTATCATCTGCTGGCATCCGGCATGGCTTGCGCCATCCGGGTATGCGCCAGAGGGTGCGCATCCCCAGTGGTATGACTCGAGCAGGTTGCATCTTTGCGCGGTGGGGGGGTCATTTCCCCACGGGAATGCGGTCTTTTCCTGCGTTGCCTCGTTCCAGCATGCGGCCTTTTCCCACTCTGCCTCTGTCGGAAGCCTCTTGCCTGCCCATTTCGAGTACGCGTCTGCCTCGTAATAGCTCACATGACAGACAGGCTCGTCCGGGTTTACCGGCGCGGTTCCCGCAAAGTTCCTAGTGTGCCACTGATTATTCATTTTTATCCAGTACATGGGCGCCTCCCACTTGTTCTCCCTGACCTTTTCCCAGCCGTCAGAGAGCCAGTACCGGTATGTGTCGTATCCGCCGTCCTCTATGAATTTGATATAGTCAGAGTTTGTAACCGGGTATGTGTCTAGCTTGTAGTTCTCCAAGTAGACCTTGTGCTCTGGCAGCTCTATGTCATAACAGTACTCGTTCCTGCCGTGCCCCATCGTGTACAGCCCGCCGCTGATGCTAATTGGCGTGTTTTTTACTCTGGCGGGGCTTGGGGGCTGGTTCCTCTTGACCGGCCTGTACTGGTCTGCAAGCATGTGCTGCAGATCATACACCAAAAGCTCCTGGTGCTGGCACTCGTGATGGCATCCCATCTCCACGAGCTTGCTTTGTTCGCCCGTGATGTCTTGTGTGAGGGCGTCCCTCATTCTGTGCGTAATGGCGTCAAAGTACTGGAATATCTGGTCCGTAGTGGGCCTGGAGCTAGAGCCCCTCTGACCCTTGTCGTGCGGGACTCCAAACTGCTGATAATAAGAGTTGAGATAATCAGAGAACTCTTTGGAGTAAAACTCGTAATCCGGGTCAAGCTTGCTCATTACAACTTCATGAATCCAACTGACGTGCCCAACATGCCACTTTGGGGGGCTGGCATAGTGTGCAGTCTGGATTACAAAGTCGTCTTTTTCAAGGGTCTTTACAAGCTCAAGCGTCCTGTCCCTGGTAGTGGTAAACTGTTCTAAAAGGGGCGCCTGTAGTTCCGGGGTTGCCAACGGATGTGGGTTTTTGCTTTTTGTATAATTATGTTTGCGCGTTTTGGGTGTGTGATCCCGGGATCATGCCATCTGCCGCCATTCCGGGATTGCAGTTTTTCAGAGATTGCCACGTCCGGGGCATATCACAATAACCTGCATTACAAATATGTGCCAGATCAAAAAATCTAATGGGGCAAAATGATGGCTACCCAAAGGAGCCCACATCTAGAAACAACACGCCTATGCGGAAACTAGAGCCCAACGGCACCGAATACCCTGATTCTATGGGCAAGCAACCATACAAAATCGCAATGATCAGACATGAAAAATGGAGAGATCAGAGTGAACTTGAGGGCTATACATTTGATCCAGACAGCAGTGATGGTTGGTGCGTAGAATTCACATCTCACAGGGTTGCAATGCTCAAAAAATTCACAGATGGCACGAGCCCGCTCTTTATAATTGGGATTACAAACTATGAAAGAGTGCATGATGAGAGACTTGACTTGGCATATGACATGTTACAAACGGGTAAAAGGGTTCCGCTTATTGGAGGTTGGATAGAAGACAAGGAACACATTGACATTTCTTATCCGATCGATCATGGAGTTTCTGAAACTGAAATCCAACGACTGCGCGCTCATTATGCTCAAGAAGCGTTGCTAGTTATATATAGTGAAAACGACGCCGAGTACGTGTATGAAAACAAGCGAGAAAAAGTCCCGATCCGAGGAACTTGATATAACAGAGTTCAAGCCGTCTTTTCTCAGAAACGACAAGCTTCCAATAGGGGTGATAGCAATGGGTCTGCGTCACGGTATGTGGCGATTCAGGAATCTGCCCCCGGAGATACAAGTAAAAGTTAGACAGTATCTCAAAAACGCAGACTCGCAGAGCAAACCTCCTCTTGCTGTTCCGGAATGACTGTTACAAGTAAAGCATACAAAATTTAAGATCTGACAGATAACATGTAAAATGGCATCAAGCATTGCCTTGGCATGAATTCAACATTATGTGTTTTTAAAATATTTCCAGTCTGGTCGATCCCGGGACTGCCCCGTCTGTGGATCACAAAACCTAGTATCCTCTGGCAAACACGGGAACATGGGAGCTTGCCTCCCCGCAATACACGCACTTTTGGGAGGAATCCTCGCTCCCAAACGGAATGACCCTGACATCTGCACTCGTCTCTTCTTTTACCTTTTCCTCGCACTCCTGCCTGCCGCACCACGGGGCGTGCACAAGGCCCCCGTCCCGGATCCTCTCCTTGAATGCCCCATATTCTGAGACCCTAAACGTCAGCTCCTCTGCCTGCCTTGCGGCCCTCTCTAGCATCTCCTTTTGAATCTCGTCTAAAATGCCGGGTATCTTGCCAATGCTCTCAAATCCGAGATCTGACTTTGTACCGTCATGCCTCCTTGCGACCACCACGCTTCCCTTCTCCATGTCCTTGGAGCCGATCTCTATGCGTATCGGCACGCCCCTCATCTCCCACTCGTTGAACTTGTATCCCGGAGACATGCCGTCCCTGTCATCTGTCTGAACCCTCACGCCCTGGGACTCCAGCGTGTCGCAGATCTCCCGGACCTTTGCAAATATGGCATCTGATGCATCGCTGCTCTTTTTTATCGGGATTATCACCACTTGCACCGGCGCGACCCTTGGAGGCAGTACCAGCCCGCGATCATCGCCGTGAACCATTATCATGGCCCCGACCAGCCTCCATGACACGCCCCACGACGTCTGCCACGCAAAGTGCTCCACGTTGTCCTTGTCTGAGAACTTTACATCAAACGGCTTTGAAAAGTTCTGCCCCAAAAAGTGCGACGTGCCCATCTGCAAGGCCTTGCCGTCAGGCATTACCGACTCCATCGTAGTCGTGTATTCGGCGCCGACAAACTTTTCCTTTTCGCTCTTTGTGCCGACAACTACTGGTATTGCAAGCTCGTCTTGCACTACTTTCTGGTATATCTTTAGAATCTCAGATACCTCGTCTTGCGCCTCTTGCTGTGTGGAATGTACAGTGTGCCCCTCCTGCCAGAGAAACTCTGACGTCCTCAGAAACGGCTTTGTCCCCTTTATCTCTGCCCGCAAGGCAGTGTTCCAAAAGTTGATCTTGAGCGGCAGATCACGCCAGCTCTGTATCCATTTGGAGTACATCGTATATGCCAGTGTCTCAGACGTGGGCCTGAGGGCAAGCCTGTCTCCGAGCTTGCCGTCTCCTGAATGAGTGACCCAGAACACCTCTGGGTTAAATCCCGCAAAGTGCTTTTTCTCCTTGCCCAAAAGCGACTCTGGAATCAGCACGGGCAAAAAGCCGTTCCTGACGCCCCTCCTTGCAAACCTCGCATCAAAGGTCCTCTGAAGCGACTCCCAGATGGAATAGCCGTCTGGCCTGAGCACTATCAGGCCCTTTACAGGGGCATAGTCTGCAAGCTCTGCCTTTATCACTATCTGCGTGTACCACTCGCTAAAGTCTTCTTTTTTTGATACGGTAATGCCTATCTTTTCCTTGTTCATATCCCACCATGTCCTGTAGACCTAGGGTTACAGGGAGTCACCCTTGCACAGCACCTTTCCCATGACCCTGCTCTGAAAGTTCTTGCACACAAAGCACTGGATAAAGTGGGTCTCCTCCTTTAGCACCGGGCAGTCCACATATTCCTGCTTCATCCTCTTTAGCATCTTTGGGCTTACTCCTTTTAGCTTTACCTTGCCCTTTTCATCCATCATTCCAGACGCACCCATCTCTTTTTTTACCGCATCGGGGATCTTTTGCCTTCCCTCCCTCTGCTTTATCTCTACTTCATACTTGTGAACGAGCTCGCCCATGTCAAATGGCGTGACTGCCTGTGATTTATACTAACGTTTTGCCGTCTCTGGGATTAGACTTTAATATAATCGGATTCCCTGCAGAACAGAAACCACTTGCTTGTAATTTTTGACGTAGAGGGCGTCTTGTATGACGAGGAGTATCTTCCCATTCTGGCAGAAAAACTCAACAAGGAAGACGAGATATGGGATATTACAAAGCGTGGAATCCAGGGAACCATAGACTGGGAGGAGGGACTCAGGACCAGGGTGGCCGCCCTCAGGGGCCTGGATGAAAAGACATGCCGGGACGTTGCAGACTCGCTTCCAATAATGACCGGCGCAAGGGAGGTATGCCGCGCCCTAAAGGCTGCCGGTTGGAAGCTGATGGCAGTCTCTGGCGGATTTACAATCATGATGGAGCGCCTGCAAAGGGAGCTGGGACTGGACCACGTCTACTCCAACGAGCTCGTATTCCGGGACGGCAAGCTTGATGGCGTGCAGATACGCGTCGACTCTGACAAGTCAAAGTCGGCTCTAGAAATGATTGAGAAATGGGGCGAGAAAAAAGACGACATAGTGTGCGTGGTGGACGGGGCAAACGACGTAAAGCTCTTTGATGTCTGCGGCCTGGGAATTGCGTACAGGGCCCAGGATCTGGTAAAGGACATGGCAACTGACGTGCTAGAGGAGAAGGATCTGGCGCTCATTTTGGACATAATTAACAGGCATTACGGCCTCGAGATAGCGGTCCCGCCGGCATAAATTTTTTTAGTCCCGTATCGCACCAAAGATGATTGCAAGTCATTCCCGTACATATGCCACACGAGATCACGCCCTCTGATGACATGCCCGAGATCGTCGCATCGTGCGGCGTGTCAGACGGGGACATTCTGGTAGTGGCGCAAAAGGCGGTATCAAAGCAGGAGGGCCGCATCGTACGGCTGGATTCCATAAGGCCTTCGCCGCTTGCAGAGGGAATCGCATCCCAGTACGGCAAGGATCCGCGGATCATGCACCTGATACTGGCAGAGTCCCGGAGAATCATCCGCATGGGCAGGGGCATCATAATCGTAGAGACAAACTCGGGGCTTGTGTGCGCAAACGCGGGGATTGACGAGAGCAACATGGAGGCAGGGTATGCGGCACTGCTGCCAAAGGACCCGGACGCGTCTGCACTGGCAATGTCGCTCAAGATAAAAGAGATTACCGGCAATAGCATACCTGTAATCATATCTGACACGTTTGGCCGCCCGTTCCGCATGGGCCAGACTGACTGCGCAATCGGCGTCTGCGGGCTTGATCCGATACTTGACTATGCTGGAAAAAGGGACTCTTTTGGAAGAAATCTGCGCGTCACGGAGATTGCCATAGCAGACGAGCTGTGCGCGGCAGCGGAGCTTGTAATGGGCAAGTCCCTTGGCAACCCGGCTGCAATAATCCGGGGGTATGAGTTTGATCCCGGAAACGGCACGTCTGCCCGGCTCTTGCGCCCAGAGCCGGAGGATCTATTTAGAAACTAGCGCAATGCATGCGCAAACAGGCTCCTTCAAACCTCCCTTGGCAGCAGACCGTTCCAGATTAAGACGGTGTGCACGGGAATTCCCAAACCGGCCCCGGCTGAAAATAGACTTTAATATGCCGCGGCATTACTTTAAATGAAATTGTCAGACGAAAAAAAACTTGACGCGACGGGACTTTTCTGCCCAGAGCCTGTGTTCCGCACAAAGATAGAGATGGAAAGGATGCAGTCCGGCGAGATACTGGCAGTATCTGCTGATGACCCGGCAGCAGAAGACGACATATCTAGATGGGCCACCCGCAACGGCCACGAACTGCTAGACGTCTCCAAGGATGGCAGCACCATCACATTCAGGATAAAAAAGGTAAAGTAATTCATGACTGCGCTTTCTGATGAGGTACTAGGCCGCGTGGGCAATACGCCGCTTGTAGCGCTCGAGTCGCTCTCTGGAGGATCAGAGTACCGCGCAAAGCTGGAGGGACACAACCCGTTTGGCTCTGTAAAGGACAGGGCCGCATACTGGATGATCCGGGACGGCGAGGAGCGCGGACTCCTCACGCGCGGCAAGAGCATCATCATAGAGCCCACGTCTGGCAACACGGGAATAGCTCTTACCGGCATTGCAAACCTGCTCGGGTACTCTGTGGAGATAGTAATACCTGAAAAGGTCAGCAGCGAGACCAAGGAGATAATCCGCAAGCTGGGGGCCAAAGTCTTTGAGACAAGCGACGACTTGTGTCCAAAGGTCGGAGCGGGGACAGACCAGAGCATTGCGCTTGCCACGTCCATCGCATCATCGCGCCCGGACACGTACTATTCCCCAAACCAGTACGCAAACGAGGCGAACTTTCGCGGCCACTATGAGGGGACAGGCCCCGAGATATGGCGGCAGACAGGCGGCAAGGTGACGCACTTTTTTACCGGCGTCGGAACCGGAGGCACGATTACCGGCATCGGGGCGTTTCTAAAAGAGCAGAATCCAGACGTGAAGATAATAGGGTGCCAGCCGCAGCAAGACCACCTCATCCAGGGCTGGAGAAACTTTGACGAGTCTGCAAAGCCGGATCTCTTCCTCAAGAGGGAGAACGTGGTGGATGACTGGGTGTCTGTAAGCAACGCAGAGGCGTTCTCGCTTGTGCGCGAGGTGTACGAGCGCGACGGACTGCTTGTGAGCCCCTCGTCTGCTGCAGTGTATGCATGCATGAAAAAGCACAGCGTACCGGACGGCTCGTGCGTGGTGGGGATGTTTGCCGACGACGGCCGCAAGTTCAGGAGCGTATACGCAGAGCAAAACGTGATGACTGAGTCAGAGTTTGACGCATGCGCCTCGCAGGCACGCCATGTCTCAGTCCTTGCCTACTAGGTGTTTCTGGCAGAACCTGCGAAACTTGTCGTTCATGTCCTTTTCCTGGCGCAGGCACACGTCGCTGTGTCTGACCAGCTGATCCCGGATCTCGCGGCTCCACCTGCTCTGCTGCCTGTCTGAATTCATCACGGACGGATTCTCCCCAATCTTCTCCATCGTATCTAGCAGCTTTGATGCAATCTGGCCGAACTTGCCCGTATACAGCAAGAACACTCCTGCCTCGCTCCCGTCTGTCTGCTTTATCATGAGGTATGCCTGGGTATAGTATTCTGCAGCCTTTGCAGAGTATCTTGCAAACTCGCCTGCCCTCCCCTTCCAATAGTCCGGGGACTTGCGGCCCTCTACCTTGTAGCTGAACTTCATCTCTTGTATCTCTGCTGCAATCTCTGCAAGCCTTTCTGCGCTCATCGCACGGGAATCGGCACCCCGGCAATTAACTGCTTAGTCTTCTGTGAGATACTTGTCTACGTCAAGCGCCGCCGTGCAGCCGTACCCTGCGGCAGTTACCGCCTGCCTGTACCTCTTGTCGTGCACGTCGCCTGCGGCAAACACCCCCTTGACGCTCGTCTCTGACCTCTCCTTTAGCACCACATAGCCCTGCCCGTCAAGCTCTATCTGCCCCTCGAACAGCTTTGTGTTGGGTATGTGCCCTATTGCCACAAAGAGGGCGCCGGCAGGCACGGTCTCCTCCTCGCCTGTCTTTAGGTTCTTTAGTACTACCTGCTGTATCTTTTGATCCCCCTTTATGTCTGATATTGCCGTGTCCCAGCGGAACTTTATCTTTTCATTTGAGAATGCACGCTCTTGCATTATCTTGCTTGCGCGCAGCTCCGAGCGGCGGTGCACTATGTGCACGGTGCTTGCAAACTTTGTCAGAAACGTGGCCTCTTCTATTGCAGAGTCGCCTCCTCCAGCCACTAGTATCTCCTGATTTTTAAAAAACGGCCCGTCACACGTGGCGCAATACGACACGCCCTTGCCGCCAAACGTCTGCTCGCCTTTCAGCCCGAGCTTGCGCGGAGTAGCCCCCGTGGCAATGATTACCGCGCGACCCTCGTACTCTTCTGTGGCAGTCAGCACCTTGAAGGGACTGCGCCTAAAGTCCGTGTTTACCGCCTCGTCATCTACTATTGTCGTGCCCATCCTCTGGCACTGCTTTCTCATATCTATCATCAGGTCAGGCCCCATTATCCCCTTTTCAAACCCCGGATAATTCTCGACTTCTGTGGTGTTGACTAGCTGCCCTCCGGGAAGTATCCCCGAGAGTATCAGCGTTTCGTATCCTGCCCTGGAGCAGTATATCCCTGCAGTGTATCCTGCAGGGCCGGCGCCTATGATTACCACGTCAAACTTTGTTCTTTTCTTGTCTGGAGCCTTTGGGGGATCGCCTGGGGCGCCATCCTTTGGAGGCTCGTCCCGGGTCTCTAGTACTGCACTAGAGTCTGCTGCCATCATGCTGATTAATGTTGGGCGTCAATAATTTAAGTGCATATACGGCGATTTTGGGCTAAAATATTATAAGCATACTTTCTGGGGGTCTGAAAATGGCCCCATGTAACAGGTACTCGTTAATTAAAACGCCCCATTACCCCCGCATGAACCCCAAAACAAGGGCGGTGTGGGATACGTTTGCGGTGGGAGACGAGTTCACCATGTATGATTATGCGGGCAGGGGCCGCGCCATACATCATATAATGACATCCAAGAGCGCGTATGACGCCATACGAAACGGCATATTGATACAACACATATTTAAAATGTCATCAGATAGATTGCATGATGGATACGATGGATGAGCTTCAAAGTCATGAAAGAGAGTACGTGAAAGAGATCAATGAAAAAGCCAGAATATTATTCGAGGAAGGTAGATATGTAGAAGCTATAGAGTACTGTGATAAAATAATCCAAATTATGCCAGACCGCTGGACTGCACTTCGATTCAAAGGTAATGCATTATCTGGCTTAGAAAAATATCCCGAGTCATTAGAATGTTATAACAAGGCAATCAAATTAATGCCTGATGAACCAGAACTGTTTTTTGGCAAAGGTTATGCGCTAGGTGAACTAAATAGACACAATGAGGCGATAGAATGCTATGATGAAATAATCAAACTACGTCCAAATTCCGAAGCTGCTGAAATTGCAATTAATAACAAGGCTTGTGGATTATCAGAAATGCACAGATATGAGGAATCTTTAGAATGTTCTATAATGATAAATAAAATAAGGCCAAAATATAACATGGGATTTGTAAACAAGGGAAGTGCATTGGAGAATCTAGGCAGACATGAAGAAGCAATAACAGCTTATGATGAAGCAATCCGATTAAAACCAAATCATGGCCATGCGCTTCATCTAAAAGGTAGATTGTTACTTCGATGCAATAGATATGAAGAAGCGATAGAATGTCTTGATCTTATAATTAATCGTTATGATGAAGAAGAAGAAGGTTCTGGTGAGAAAAAATATCGTGATTCAATTAGTAGACAAGATTATCGTGTTGCGTTTATCAATAAAGGCTATGCTTTGTCTAGATTGAATAGACATGAAGAAGCAGAACAATGCCGTAATGAAGCAGAACGGATAAGAATATGATCTAAAACTAGATATATCTTGGCAAATTTTAGAACAATCACCGCTTAAAATCTAAATTTTGAAAATTCATGTCAGGAATGACTCTGTTGATTGCAGACATTAGAGATGCGCGGATATGAATTTATTAACAAGATGATGGGAGATTTAACCATGTTAACTCTGGCAACATCTCAAAACAGGAATTATCTAAAATGTGGAGATCGAGACATGCTCTTTGTATCTCTAGATATTTCTCCTGACGAATCTACTCAGATTGCCCCAAAAAACCACCATGTTGCTTTGGTGATAGATTCTAGCGACACCATGGATGGGAGAAAAATGGAAGAGGCCAAAGAGGCCGCAGTGAATATTTTGAATAATTTGTCTCCCGGTGATTTGGTAAGCGTTGTAACGTTTGATACAAAGGTAAAAGTAAAGATGAGTCTGACACCAGCATCTGATCATAGTATTGAGATCGCTATTCGTTCAATTAATCCAGGCGGAGGCACTGCAATGTATGGTGGGCTCGAACAAGCTATGAAACTAATGCAAAATGTATCAATTCCAGGCATGATTCATAAATTGATTCTATTCAGTGATGGAGAGCCCAATGAACCACCTACAGAAGATGAGTATTTTAATGACATCTCTACAAAGCTTAGAAAATCAGGAACAACACTTGATGTGATTGGAATTGGTGATGAATACAATGAAAGATTACTAAAGATGATGGCAGAAGCAGGAGGAGGCGGATGGGAACATGTGGGAGACAATGCAGAGCTAACAAGAATTGTGGACACGCAGATCACAAAAATGCAAAACACCGTGATTGTGAACCCACAGCTTGAATTGGAGCTCATGAAAGGTGCTGAATTAGTAAGTATTGAGATCACAATGCCTACCATCCAGGAGATCGGCCCGGAATCTCGATACATGGAGGGAAACACAGTTTACATTGGACTAAAGGATATAATCAAAGACGAGTCCCAAGTTGTTGCAATGAAGATATCGATGCCCCCAATCAATGGCAAGGAAGTGCCGTTTCTGACAGCGGCAATTACAGAAGGAGGGTCCGAGCTCACGCACCAAACCGCAGTAATTTCATGCTCAGATGATCCGGGATTATACAATTCAGAAAGTGATCCAAGCCCCAGGGCAATATTTGAGAGCTCCGAGGCCACAATACTGCTCGGAAAGGGTCTTGAAGGCGATTCAGAAGCGACAAAGC
>RHFB01000016.1 GCA_003724285.1 Nitrosopumilus sp. H13
CATGGTGGACATACTCATAAACTATTATACACAGCTAGTAAGGGAACAGGTAGAAGTCGTCATGCCGCGTCTGGGTGCTCTGCTTGGCAGAAAATAAGCTGGTTGTAATGGTGGGCATACCCGGGGTGGGAAAGACCACGCTGCTATCTAGGATTGTGGATGCAATCAAGGATCGCGACAGGAGCGTCTGCGTGGTCAGCTTTGGTACGCTCATGTTCGAGGTGGCAAAAAAGGACGGCACGAATGACCGCGACAAGCTCCGCAAGCTGCCGGTGGCAGAGCAGCAGCGCCTGCAGACTATGGCCGCAAGACAGATTGCAGAGAGGACAGAGCAGGTGGTAATAGTGGATACGCACGCATTTATCAGCTCGCCAGAAGGGTACTATCCGGGGCTGCCAGACCACGTCCTCAAGATAATAAAGCCCACCAACTTTGTATCAGTCTCTGCAAAGCCCGAGGAGATCTACAGCAGGAGGATGAAGGACGGCACGAGAAACAGGGACAAGATAACGCTTCCCAACATAAAAAAGGAGCTAGACATACAGTCAGGCATGATATCTGCATGCGCAGTACTTACGGGCTCGCCGGTAAAGCACGTGCTCAATGAAGAGGGCAAGATGGAACAGGCGACTGAAAAGATAATGGGGGCAATAGGGCTGTAACATGGACCCCGGACTGTTCACCCTCGTATCGAACATATTCCTCCAGCTTGACTTTCTCGGAGGGGAGCGGGGCGCGCTTGGAAGCGACGACCCCATAATACAGGGGCTCATCCTCTCGATGTTTGCCGTGTCGGGATTCGGCATTCTGCTCAACTTGTTTAATGCCGGCGTCCGCAAAAAGATGGTAGACCAGGTAAAGCTCAGCCGAATCATGAAGGAGACAAAGGCGTGGCAAAAGGAGCGCATGTCTGCAATGAGGTCAAAGAACCAGGAAAAGATAAACGAGCTGAGCAAAAAGTCCTCGTACATGAACAAGATGTCCATGGAGATGATGCAGATGAACATGAGGCCCATGATGATCACGTTCGTGCCGCTCATACTGATATTCTACTTTGTGCTGCCGCTGCTGTTCTCGTACACGGTGGCGCTCTCCCCCATCTCGCTCAACGTGATTCCGGGCGACTTTTTCCAGTTAACTTGCACAGCAGAGCAGGCAGCAGACGCGACGCACGTCTGCGAGACGGAAAACGCGCTATACCTCTGGGCGTGGTACTTTCTCTCCTCGATTGCCTTTAGCGGAATCATAATGAAACTTACAAAGACTACAATGGGCACTTGACCCAGTCAATAGTTGTCTCCGGGCCGCCGGCTGTGGGAAAGACGACGGTGGCAAAGGGGCTTGCATCAGAGTTTGGAATGGAGCATCTGAGCGGCGGCGACGTCCTAAAGGAGATGGCAGCAGAGGAGGGCTACGAGCCCTCAGGCGATGACTGGTGGGATACCAAGCAGGGAATGCAGTTTCTGGCCAGGCGCGAGGAGACTCCAGAGTTTGACAAGAGGCTCGATGAGCGCCTTGCAAAGCTCTTTGAGAGCGGCGGAATGGTGATTACCAGCTATACGCTGCCGTGGCTTGTGCGCGGCGGAATCAAGATCTGGCTGGACGGGTCGCACACTAGCAGCACAAAGAGGATGCAGTCGCGCGACAACATGACGCCAGAAGAGGCGTACGCGGTGACAAAAAAGCGCTATGACAGGAACAGAGTCCTCTACAAGAACCTGTACGGCTTTGACTTTGGAGGGGACATGTCCGTCTTTGATCTGGTGATAGACACGGACGACCTGGGCGCGCAGCAGGTGATAAGCAAGGCGACAGAGATGGTGAGGGGACTGCTATGAATACAAGGAACCTGGCAGAAATAGACCAGGACATTACTGACCCGTCCTACGGGACGCCACCTGAGAAGAGGAGCATCGAGCAGCTGCTCGACTATGGGCTAATACTGCTTGACAAGCCGCCCGGACCTACAAGCCACGAGACGGTCGCATGGACAAAGCGCCTTTTGGGGATTGAAAAGGCGGGGCACAGCGGGACGCTTGATCCGCAGGTCTCCGGCGTGCTGCCGCTGGGGCTCGGCGAGGCGACAAAGGCGCTCGGCGTGCTATTACTGGGGCCAAAAGAGTACCACGCCCTCGGGCGCGTGCACACGCTTGCCTCAAAGGAGCGGCTTGCAGAGGTGGTGTCGATGTTTTCTGGACCCATATACCAGAGGCCGCCGCAGCGCTCTGCAGTCTCGAGGCAGACTAGGATCAGGACCATACACGAGCTGGAGGTGCTGGAGAGAAAGGAGCGGCTGCTGTTGATGAGGATAGTGTGCGAGTCAGGCACGTACATACGCAAGCTCTACTATGACATGGGCGAGATACTCGGGCCTGGGGCCACGATGATAGAGCTGAGAAGGACTAGGGTGAACCAGTTCTACGAGTCAGACGGGCTTGTGACCCTGCACGAGCTTGCAAACGCGTTTGCGCTCTGGAAGGACGGGGACGGCAGCAGGCTGTCTGCAATGATAAGGCCCGTCGAGGACGCGTTCAGCGAGCTAAAGACGGTGGTGATTCGCGACTCTGCAGTAGACGCCCTCTGCCACGGGGCGCAGCTTGCCGTACCCGGGGTGCTGCAGGTTACGGCGGGCCTCAAAAAGGGCGATCTTGTGGCCGTGTATACGCAAAAGGGCGAGGCGGTGGCGCTTGCAGAGGCGAGCATGCCCGAAGATGAGATACGCGATGCGACCCGGGGGCACGCCTTTGAGACAAGAAGGATAATAATGGCGCCAGGCACGTACCCGAAAAAATGGAGGACGCGCCAGTCCGGCCGGGAGAAGTAGGTTGCTTGCAAGGAGCTTGGTGGCGTTCATGTCGGTGGGAGTAGTCTCTGCGCTGCTCTTTGGGATGTATCTTGACGGCGTAAGGAACGCCGCGCCCCAGGTTGTAGATGGGCCGTCAGTCACGATTATGCCAGAAAGGGGCGTGTATGCGCCCGGGGAAGAGGTGGCGTTTCTGATTGCAAACACCGGCACCGTAAATCTGCAGTTTGAAGACTCGTCACTCGGATGGTCAGTGACTGATCTCTCCGGCATTGGGATTTACGAGCCTGACCGCAGCAGAAATGCGCAGAGTCTCGGGCCCGGCGAGCATGCCGGCATGGTGTGGGGGCAGACAAACGGCTCTGGCGAGCAGGTTCCCGACGGCATCTACAAGATAGTAGTAGAGTCCCCGAGGGCGTCTGCCACGGTTACAATCTCGCGCTAGTCCCAACATGTTATATAATGAGCTTTTTGCGGTAGTGATAGTCGAAAGACTTGTGCCGGGGTCGCCTAGCCTGGTAGGGCGCGCGCCTGGAAATAATACGCCATAGAGCGCGTTCTCGCAAGGGAACGGGAGTTCAAATCTCCCTCCCGGCGCCATTCCTATTTTGGTAGTCCGGGCGCGCTGTATGGCATGTTGATAGAATGTCACGACTCTTTGATCATACCTTTGAATCACATCATGAAATCCAAAAAGTGCCTATAGTATGGTCTCAGGTGTGAACATGGGCGAGGGAAACTTTGTCTTTTCCCCGGGCTTTGTGCATGTTTTGTTGTACTCGACAGTGTATTCCTTTAGCATCTTTTTTGCCTTCTCTGGAAGCTCTTCAAACGGGAACCCGTATCTGCACAGGGAATGTAGGGTGACTGGAGTAAAATACTCATTCCTACAGTTGGGGGCAAACGTGTTCTTAATCCGCTTCGATGTGCTCGTAGCCGCCGTCTGGCCAGATTGCGAGGATGTATTTTTGTCCATATCTTTTCCCTATTCTCATTGCGTCTTTCTTGTTATTAAATTGCGTGGCGACTACTGCATCCAGATGTGTCCAGTCCAGATAATCCTTCCAATAACCGATCAGCGGCTGGTTTGAGCCTCTGGCGATCTTTTCATATCCCTTGCGCAGATCATCATCTATCTCGGTACTGGAATGGCAGGTTACTGCTATCAGATATATCGGTCTATCAACTAGAAAATCCCTGCTGCCCCGGATCAGTTCTAAAAACAGGGCCAGAGCCTCGTGTCGGTTATAGGCGTCAAACACCAGGTCTGACTTTGGGCTGTACGTAAACCCTTTGAGACTTTTCCACATCTCTACTACTACATGAAGCCTAGTCAGTATGGTTGCAAATGCAAGCGCCGGGGTGTGGTTGCTGCCGGGAATCAACGGCTTGTCAGGATCCGGCTTCTGGGGTCTTGACATCAGGGTGCTCCTGTCACAATACATGCACTAGGTGGATACATTATCAATACACACATCCTAGATTTCTAAAACCCTTGTGATCGTAATGTTTGACCTACATGTAAGATCATGTGGCGATCAGAATGTATGATGGATCGTGTGTACCACATGTGAAGGGAGATCAACTGACCCAGAGCCGGAACTAGATCAGATCAGAACCGCCGGACCGAGAGCCAGAACTGCCAGATCATGAGCCAGAGCCTACGTTAAAGCGCCAAGGGGGTATCGTCTGGCCCACAGGCCAGACCGTACAGATCTCAAAACCCCTACCAAGGTTTTGAAGTGAATGGCTCGAGCTAGACTCCGGCCCGTCTGAAGAGCTGGGTTCCGGGTCTCCTTTCTGGGAGTCCGATGTGTATGGTTAGAGCTGGGGAGGGGGGCGCTGATGAATAGTCATTGTTTTGGAATTTGTGAGCGCTGTTGTGCTATTTATAAGCAAGAAGAATGCAACATGAAAAGGTAAAACACATGGTCGAGAATTCGTCCTCAAAATCAAACCAAGCCGCTGCGGGTACGTCAAAGCGAATCAAGAACACGTCTGACTGCAACAACGAGTACTTTTCACGCCAGGTCATCCCGGCTGCATGAGTTTTTGCCAAACCAGTCGGAAATGCCCGCATTTTATAGCCGGATTGGGCAGATTCGCGCCTTGACTAATTAATGCCATGACTGCAAAGTCTTACCGTGTACGATGTGGCTGTGGTGGGAGGTGGCGTCTTGGGCACCTGCGTCTCGTACTGGATCTCGTCCCAATACGACGCCAATGTCTGCGTGATAGAAAAAGAGCCCGACGTGGCAGTGCATGCAAGCAGCAGGAACACGGGGGTGGTGCACTCGCCGTTCTACCTAAACCCGGACACAAAGGGGGCGCTTGCAGGAGCCGCGCTCGAATCGTACCCCATGTGGGAGGGACTCGCAAGGGATGCGGGCGTTCCGTGGAAGAAGACAGGCGTGCTAGAGCTTGCGCTTGACGAGTCCCAGCACCAGACGCTGCAAAAATACATGAAGTGGGCCCGAAAAAACGGCGTCAATCCCGGAGACATTGAGATACTGGATCAAAGACAGGTGATGCGGATGGAGCCAAACATCAGGTGCCACTCTGCCATACACAGCAGCAGCGAGGCGTCTGCAGACTTTGGCGCCCTGACTAGGGCCATAAAATCAGAGTCAGAGCGCCTGGGAACGCGCTTTATGTTTGGCAGCAGGGTGTCGGGAATCAGAAACGGAACCATATCACTTGATGACGGCAAGGTAGAGGCGCGCCTGATAGTCAACTGCGCGGGGGGCAACTCGCTTGATGTGGCGCAGATGACCAGTCTTGCATCCGGGTACTCTGATCTGCACTTTCGCGGCGAGTACTGGACTGCAGACTCGCCGCATGACCTGCTTGCAGGAACCACGGTATACACGGTCGCAGAGTTTGCAGGATACCCGTTTTTGGATCCGCACTGGATAAAGAGGGCAGACGGCACCACGGAGGTGGGACCAAACGCGGTCCCGGTCCCCGGCCCGGAGACGTACGAGGGGTATGTGGGGGATGTGGCAGAGTCTCTCTCAAAGCTCAAAGATGTGGTCACCGGCAGCGCAAAAAGGCTGCTTGCAAATCCCGAGTTTTTATCACTGGTCTCAAAAGAGTGGCTCAGCTCGCTCTCAAAGGGGGCGATGATACGCAGGGTGCAGAGGTTTCTCCCGGACGTCCGCCCAGAGTTCTTTACAAGGAGGGGCACTGCCGGGATACGCTCGCCTGTCATTACCCCGGAGGGGCGATTCCTAGAGGATGTAATGGAGCTTGAAGGCGACGGCTCTTTTCACGTCATAAACTACAACTCGCCGGGCGCCACGGGCGCGCCGGCGTACTCGGCGCATCTTGTGAGGACACTCCGGGATCGCGGGCTGCTAGAGTGCCGCGAGTCTCGCCGGGACTCTGTGTGGCGCCTTGAAGATTAATATCGTGCCGCCTGCAATCATCATTGATGCTTCCTGACCGGTGCTCCGTTACAGAGAGTGGAAGGCAGTGCCCCAGCCCTCCAGAGTTTGTCGTGGCCGTCACTGCAGACGAAGGCGAATACATGGTAGGCGTCACGTGTGATGCACACAAAAAGATCGTGGCAGGCAAGATAGGCGTACTGCAGACAGAGGGCAAAATCCATGCAGGCAAGATATCATTCTCGCCCGTAAAGGCAGTCGGGACGGACTGTATTCATGCAGATGCAGACGACTTTGTGCGGATTGATACAAAGTGACCCGCGGATGCCCATGGCCCGTATGTTGCATGTGATGTGAAGCTGCCCTGGTGTGTGATCGCTCCTTGTATGGCGTGCGCCGGGTTTGCCAACGAAATTGGCATAACGCATTTATCTAGTAATATGACTACCTGATGACATGACATCACTAAAGGAAATGACCATGGAAGAAATCCTCCAAAAGGTGGACTCTGGAGAGATTACCTCGAACGAGTACCACTCTTTTGCTGAATATGTCAAGGCAATGGAGACGTGATGAGGCCTACCCCTCACGCTTTTTTGATACGATATACAAACCGCTTGACCGCGCCGCGCCAGAGTTGACGCTAGAGACCTATCAAAAGGCAGCCTGCCCCCGCAGTGCGTGCGCCCAAAGGCTGAAATAATTCGCCCTCCAATCAGACACGTGCTGCTAGAGCTGCTCTCTGACCTGCTTGATATAGACGACGTCTTGTTTGTGGTGCGCAGCGGCGGGGCCACAAGCGAGATCAAAAACGACAGGCTCAAAATAAGAAGAAAAGAGAGGTGGATAACCCTGGGCCAAAACGACGACCCGGCACACATGCACGTTGACTCAGAAGCAGTCTTCTCTGCAGAGTTCATACAGGAGGAGCGGCCCGGACGCACAAGCTACAGCGTCAGGTTCTTTGACGAAAATAAAGGGCGAATCCTTGCGGCGTTCTTTACAAAGATGTACGACGAGTCAGGAATGCTGATCCCGGAAAAAAAGGCCGCATACGACGGGCTGGCTGAAAAGTACCAGCAAAGAGTCGAGTTCAAAAAATAAGAGGGTCTGAAAGGACCTAGTCCTGCTTTTTCTTCTTTTCCTTTTCAGACTGAAGTCGTGCTAATTCTAATTCCTCGTTTGTATGCTTGAATTTCTTCATTCTACCTCTACATGGAATCCAAGATATAAAAATTGACCGCTATATCTGCCATCAAACCGAGTACCTGGGCCTCCTTCCTGCCATGCCCAGACGCAGGTTGCAGGCGGTAATCTCTGCCATCTTGAGCCTCGTCTCTGCAGTCGAGCTCCCGATGTGCGGCGAGAGCACCACGTTTTGCAGGCCCGCCAGCGGATGCCTCCTGCCCACAGGCTCGGAGCAAAACACGTCTAGTCCGGCTCCTGCGATTACCTTGCGCCTCAGCGCCCCTGCCAGGTCGCGCTCATTTACTACTGCCCCCCTTGACGTGTTTATCAGAAACGCGCCAGGCTTCATCTTTTTTAGCACCCCTGCGTGTATCATGTTGTCAGTCTCTGCAGTGTGTGGCACATGGAGCGATATGACGTCGCTCTCAGAGACGAGCCTCTCAAACGGGACGTATCTTGCCCCGCTACCTCGGACGCGGCGCCTGCTATAGTATGTAATATTCATGCCAAACGCGGCGGCCCTCTTTGCAAGCGCCCTGCCAATCCGGCCCATCCCCACTATCCCGAGCGTCTTTGCCTGCATGCCATGCCCTACATAGTCGTACGCCCCGAGTACGCTGCGCCATCCGCCCCGGCGGATCATCCTGTCGCCTTCGGTGACCCTCCTCATCGAATCAAGCATCAGGCAAAAGGCAAGATCTGCAGTAGCATCGCTTAGCACGTCAGGCGTGTACCCTATCTTTATCCCCCGTTTCTTTGCATGCGCCACGTCAATGTGGTCAAAGCCGACGCTGTACGTGCTGATTACCCGGAGGTCTGCGGCGTCTATCACCTCCCTGTCTATCCTGTCAAACGGAAAGCAGACAAGCCCCTCTGCCCCCCTGACCCCGTCTAGCAGCTCGGACCTTGGAATGGGCATCTTGCCCCCGTGCACCTTTGTGCTGTACCTCTTCTTGAGATCCCTCTGTACCACGTCATGGAGCCTTCCTGTGAGGAATACCCTTTTCTTCACTGATCCCGGGATCATCTCAATCCATTTATACGATCTGTCCGTAGCCTAGACATGACCGAGGAGTTTGCCATATGTGTGGAATGCGGAAACTCGATTGAAAAGTGCGTCTGCGTCTGCCCCTACTGCGGCGAGCGCGACAAGTGCGAGTGCGCCCTGTTTGACGCGGCAACTGGGGGATAATGTCGGACTTTACCTGGCTCATAGGCGGCCCGCAGGGAAGCGGCGTAGAGTCTGGCGCCAACATATTCTCACGGGTGTGCGCCGCTGCAGGGTACGGCATATTTGGCAAGAGGGAGTTTTATTCCAACATAAAGGGCGAGCACAGCTATTTTGCCGTGCGCGTCTCAGATCAGGAGATCCGCTCAAACGTAAACGACGTCACGCTGATGACGTCCTTTGATGCAGAGACCATCTTCCGCCATTTCGACGAGGTGTCTGCAGGCGGCGGGATAATATACGACTCGGGGCTAGAAAAGACAGAGGCAGGCAAGGTGCGCACGCTTGACGGGCCGTTCCTAGACAGGCTGAGCCGCTCGCTCGAGTCGCGCGGCTTTTCTCCGACCGTATCTGGCGCGCTTGACGCCGCAAAACAGAACGGCGCAATCCTGTACCCTGTCTCGTTCAAGTCCCTCTTGGAGGGGATGGCAGCAGAGTCGGGAAACGAGCGCCTGCGCGGCATGGTGAGAATGTACAACGTGATCGGAGTCTCGCTGTCGCTTGGGCTCGTGGGAATGCCGGCGCACCCGTTATACGAGTCCATAGGCGCGATATTTGCAAAAAAGCCGCAGGTGGCAGAGGTGAACCGCCAGGCCGCAAGGTATGCGTACGCGCACGCCAGGCAGCTCGGAGAGTTTGCGCACAGCCTGCCTGGCACCGAGCGGCGCCCCGGAACCATACTAGTACAGGGACACTATGGCACCTCGATAGGAAAGATGGTCGCCGGATGCAGGTTCCAGTCGTACTATCCAATCACCCCTGCATCAGACGAGAGCACGTACCTCGAGTCAAAGGAGATACTCGAGGTGCGCAACGACAGGCCCGGCTCTACTGCCATAATCCAGACAGAAGACGAGATATCTGCAATTGGGATGATGATAGGCGCAGCGCTGACTGGCACGCGCTCATCGACTTCGACTTCGGGCCCCGGCTTTGCGCTGATGACAGAGGCGCTCGGCTGGGCGGGGATAAACGAGGTGCCAATAGTCATCACGCTATACCAGAGAAGCGGCCCGTCGACTGGGCTGCCTACTAGGCACGGCCAGGACGACTTGCTCTTTGCAGTGTTTGCAGGACACGGCGACTTTGCAAAGATGGTGTATGCGTCAGGGGACATAGAGGAGAGCTTTTACGACACGTGCCGGTGCTTTAACTATGCAGACAAATACCAGGTGCCCGTAATACACATGATGGACAAGTTCCTCTCCAGCTCTGTAGTCACGTGCGGCAGGTTTGATCCCTCCCGCGTCTCCATAGACCGCGGCAAGCTGCTAGAAAAGGTGGACGGGCCGTACAAGAGGTTTGCAATTACAGACGACGGCATCTCGCCGCGCTCGAGGCTGGGGCTAAAGGGGGGGATATTCTGGAACACCGGCGACGAGTCCGACGAGTACGGTCACATCACAGAGGATCCGCAGGTGCGAATACAGATGATGGACAAGCGCATGTCCCGGCTTGATCTCATGCTGCAGGAGATCCCCGAGTCCGAGCAGGCAGTCTCCTTTGGCGTGCACAAGTACACCATCATATCGTGGGGCTCTGCAAAGGGCCCGATACTTGACGCGCAGGCAATGCTGAAAAAAGACGGCATGGACGTGGGCTTTGTGCAGGTAAAGCTGCTGCACCCGTTTCCCGGCGGGCTTGTAAAAAGGCTGCTTGAGGGCGTCCAGATACTGATAGACGTAGAGGCAAACCATTCCGGGCAGCTTGGCAAGCTGCTCAGGCAGAACACGGGCCGCGAGGCGGACCACTACATACTAAAGTACACGGGCCGGGGCATGACATGCACGGAGATCTACGACTCTGTTAATAGTATAATGTCCGGGACTGCCGGGCGCAGGGAGGTCTTGACGCATGGCGCCTAGCCTGTCAGAGTACAAGACTGACGTGCACAACGACTGGTGCCCCGGATGCGGCGACTTTGGAATAGTAAACGCTCTGCAGATGGCCCTTGCAGAGATGGGAATCGAGCGCGACTCTGCGGCCATATTCTCAGGTATAGGGTGCTCTGGCAAGACGTCCCACTTTATCAACACGTACGGCATCCACACGCTGCACGGCCGCGTCCTCACGTTTGCACAGGGCGCAAAGCTTGCAAGCCCGCAGATGACAGTAGTGGCAGTCGGCGGCGACGGCGACGGGCTCGGAATTGGGGCCGGCCACTTTGTGGCAGCGGGCAGAAGAAACGTGGACATGACGTACCTCATCTTTGATAACGGCGTCTACGGGCTCACAAAGGGGCAGGCGTCCCCCACGCTCAAGCTAGGCGAAAAGACAAAGTCGCTTCCGTCGCCAAACCAGAACTATGCGGTAAACCCCATCGGGCTTGCAATAGCAAGCGGCT
>RHFB01000047.1 GCA_003724285.1 Nitrosopumilus sp. H13
AATTACTTGGCGGCAATGCTGATTTCAAAGTCAGGAACAAGCCCCTCTTTTTTTGCCATCTCAAAGAGCTTTCTGATGGACTCTTCCCCCGAATCCCCCATGTTTACTGTGACCCGGTTTACATACATCTTTACGAACTTTTCTATGAGGTCTTGCGGCTTGCCGCGCGAGTACTTCATCGCGTATGTAATGGCGTCATCCATGTGTGCCAGCCCGTACTCGATGGACTCTTGCAGGTATTTGTCAAATTTTTGTATCGTCTCTGCCCCCAGATCCGTCCTCATCACGTTGATGCCAAGCGGGACAGGCAGCCCGCCGGTGCTCTGATGCCACCACTCCCCCACGTCAAGTATCTTTGTGTTGCCCTCCTGCCCGTAGGAGAGCTGCGTCTCGTGTATGACCAGGCCGGCATCGACCCTGCCTTCCCGGACGGCGCCCGGAATCTCGCCAAAGTCCATCTCCACGTACTCGAACTTGCCGATCATCAGCTGTAATAGCAAAAATGCCGAGGTCATCTTGCCGGGTATGGCAATCCTGCATTTTTTTACGTCCTGTATGCTCATGCTTTTTTTTGCCGTCAGTATGGGGCCGTACCCCATCCCAAAGCTGCCGCCGCTGCGAAGTATCGTGTATCCCGGAATGTACGCGCATGCGTGCACCGATACCGCGGTCACGTCAAGGTCCGGGTTTTTAGCCCGCCGATTGAGGCTCTCAATGTCCTCTATTACGTGATCTATCTCAAAGTCAGAGGTAATTTTGCCTGTGAACATGCCATAGAACATGAACGCATCGTCTGAGTCTGGCGTGTGCCCCACAGTGATCTTCATGGTGTAGGCTCGCATGAATCGTAATAAAAACCAAAACTGATCATCTAAATTAGACGCGCGCCATCCGTGTCCAGTGGATACAATTACCGCATACGAGCTTGACATAGAGTCCCAAACGGGAATGCTAGAGTCATACAGGCCGCAAAGGCCGCTCCCTGCCAAGAAACAGAAAAACACCGTCTTTGCAGGCAGCGGAGACTCGCTTGCGGCAGCCATGCTTGCAGAGCGCCATTCCGGGGGGCTGGCAAGGGCCGCCGACCCGCTGGAACTCTACAGGAACCCGAGCATCGCAGAGTCAAAGGACGTCTATTTCGTGTCGGTATCTGGGAATACCATATCCAACGTCCGGGCAGCAAAGAGAACCAATTCAACTGCAATCACGTCAGACCCTGCAAGCAGGCTGGCGCGGGCCTCTGGCAGTGTGATTACGGTGGGTCCTGGCTGCGGCACGTTTACTGCAGGCAGCGTCACGTTTTTAGAGTGCGCGCTTGCATGCGTCTCCCTTGTGAGGCGCATCAGGGTGCCGCGCAGCAGGGCCATCTTTAATGCCGCACGCCTGGCCGCCAGGACCCGCACGTCCGGAAGGGTGTTCATACTTGGGTCGTACCATACGTACCCCCTTGCAATGTATGGCGCGGCAAAGTTCTACGAGGTGCTCGGGCATGACGCCCACTATACCAGAATGGAGCAGTTCTCGCACATGGAGCTCTTTTGCGCAGACAAAGGCGACACTGTGATAATACTAGAAGAAAAAAACCCCCACAACAGGGAGCTGCGGCACAGCCTGAAAAAGGCGGGCATTAAAACAATACAGCCTGACGTGCCGAGCGCCAAGATTCCACAGCTCGTATACTGTACCGTCTTTTTGCAGATGCTCGTCCTGTATGAGGCCAAGAGGCTCAAGTTGTCTGAGTGCCATTTTGTAACCTCGAAGATGCGCAAGACAAGCAACGATATGATCTACTAGACATGATTTGCATCCATGATTTTGTATGAATGCAGAGCGTGATTGTCCCAAATGAGTTTTATCAAAAAACTGATTGGGGATCAAGCCGGATTTACAGGAACCAGCCTGTAGTACACCAGTGTAAAACATCTTGATGACTCAGAATGTGACAAGACATTCCTAGTCCGTAGCACGAATCATTACCGAAGCAGTGTTATATTCATCGGTCTTTTTGAGTATAAAATCTGATCCCAGCATGGATGGTTTTGCAACCAAATCCTTAATCAGATGCCGATGACAAGGCAAACCGTCCTTTTCATAACAAAGCAGCGTAATGTCTTGCGTGTTACCTTTTGTGTTGAGTGATCTAATTGCATCAACACTGCTGTTATTATTTTGCATCTCTGATAAAAGCTCTGTCAAAAAATCTTCCCAGACGATTTCATTGTTTTTATGTCGTTTTAGCAACTCCCGACTAGGAGCCAGATCTCTTAACCACACATCATATTTTTCTCGTTTGGTCCCCCTAGGATAAAACCTTGTTATTAGAACTCTGAATCCATCATTCTTATCTACAGGGGCATAGATAGATTTGGTTTTAATCACGATTCTCGCCATTTCCTGCTTTCAAATAAACGTTCATGTTGTTTGCTTGCGATTAGTGATCAAAAATTATCGTGTTCCAAAAAATTTGATTGCTCATACGACCAACATTCCTAGTACGTCTTGACTAAACACACATTGCCAATCGCGCCATCGGATTCAATCCTGTCCGATCCCACGATCCAATGCACGTCATCAACTCCCCGAATCTGTTCATATCCGACCGGCTTTGGCTTGATTTAAATGCGCATATGCGCAAGCATGCGATGAAATGGGGATAGAAAAGATGGAGACCAGATCTGTGAAATTGATGCAAAAAACAATTACGTTGGAGGGGCATGTGACAGTCCGGGTACAACTGAATGATTTTACCGTCATGACAGAAACTTGCCTTACGTACATTCTGGAGCTTTCTAATATACATTCCAAATTCGATCCGTTGAAGAGTCGGAGAGAATTATGGAAAAAAATGTTCGGTTCGAAACCAATGCCTCCAATAAACCCCAACGCCGCCGACGAATATTCAGGCTCGTTAGGCAGGGATATGAGCCAGGATCCATCCATCGATGAAGCAGCCTTTGAACAGCTTGACACGGAATGAGGCAAGATTCCAGATCTCTGACAAACAGTCGTCTTTACGTTGATACAAATGTCTTGTACGATTGGCAGCTTGCGGTGAATCCTACAAGACAGAAAATAAGCAGCCATGGACACTTGCCACACCAAGCTCCTCTTGTATCTGATCCTCAAAATCATATTCTTGATATCAAATGCCATTAGACTCTAGCATCTGAAAACCATTCAGGCATCCCTGCCGATCCCGACCTTGTATAATTCCAGTGAAACCCAAGATATAATACCTCAAAATCAAGCCCTGTCGATATGGTAAAGTACAAGTCCACCTCTGATGTGCTCAAGATAATCAAGAGCAAGGAGCAGATCCGGAACTTTGGGGTCATCGCCCACGTGGATCACGGCAAGACCACCATGAGCGACAGCCTGCTTGCGTACTCGGGGATCATTGCCCCGTCGGCGGCAGGAAAGGCGCTTGCAATGGACTTTGACAAGGAAGAGCAGCAGAGGGGAATCACAATATACCAGGCAAACGTCACGCTTCACTTTACCCAAAAGGACAAAGAGTACGTGATAAACATGATAGACACGCCCGGACACGTGGACTTTAGCGGCAGGGTGATACGCAGCCTGAGGGCAATTGACGGGGCAGTCGTGGTGTGCGACGCCGTAGAGGGCATAATGACGCAGACAGAGACAGTTACCCGGATGGCGCTCGAAGAGCGCGTCAGACCGGTGCTGTTTATCAACAAGGTCGACAGGCTCATCAAGGAGCTCAGGCTCACCCCGGAAAAGATGCAGCAGCAGCTTGCAGACGTGGTATCAAACTTTAACCAGCTAATCGAGACGTATGCAGAGCCCGAGTACAGGGAAAAGTGGAAGGTCTCAATCCAGGACGCAAGCGTCACGTTTGGCTCTGCAAAGGACAGGTGGGCAATCAACGTGGATCTGATGAAGGAGCGGGGAATCACATTCAAGGATGTAATCGACGCGTATGGGAACGAAAAGGTGTCAGAACTAGTCGAAAAGGCCCCGCTTGCAGACGCGGTGCTTGGGATGGTCGTAAAGCACCATCCGCCCCCGCATGTGGCAGTAAAGTACAGGATCCCGCAGATATGGAAGGGGGATCTTGAATCTGACGTGGGCAAGGCGCTTCTTGCCTGTGATGATGATGGGCCTACGATAATGATGATAGTAAACATGGTGCTGGATCCTGCCGCAGGTCCTGTTGCAATAGGCAGGCTGTTTTCCGGGACTGTAAAAGACGGGCAGACCATAAACATAATCGACGAAAAGAGAGAAGGCAGAATCCAGTCGGTCAACTTTTTCATGGGCAACCAGAGGGAGCAGGTAGGCGAGCTTGGAGCGGGGAACATTCCGGCATTACTAGGACTTACTGAGGCAAGGGCAGGAAACACGCTTGCATCAATAAAGGGGATACAGATGTTTGAGGGCGTAAAGTACGTCTCTGAACCGGTAGTCCAGGTCGCGATAGAGCCAAAGCATCCAAAGGATCTGCCAAAGCTCGTCGACGTGCTAAAGCAGCTTACAATAGAGGATCCAAACCTCGTGGTAAAGATAGACCAGGAGAGCGGCGAGACCATTGTGGCGGGGATGGGCGTGCTGCACCTAGACGTTGCGACGCACAGAATACAGGACACAAAGGTGGAGATCATCACATCAGAGCCGCTCATCAACTATCGCGAGACGGTGAAGGGGGGATGCTCGCCCATAATGTCAAAGTCTCCAAACCGCCACAACAAGATCTTCATGAAGGTAGAGCCGCTAGAGCCTGAGATCGCCCACATGCTCAGGACCGGGGAGATAAGCGACATGAAGGACAAAAAGATGGTCGGCGACCTGCTCAAAAAGGCGGGATGGGACACCGACACGATAAAGAGGATAATGAGGCTGGACTCGCGCGGCAACGTGCTCATCAACGGCACAAAGGGCGTGCAGTTTGTACAAGAGTCTACTGACTCTATCAACTCTGGCTTTGATGATGTGATGAAGGAGGGCCCGCTGTGCCGCGAGCAGATGCGCGACTGCAAGTTCATCTTTACCCATTTTGTGCCGCACGAGGACACGGCCCACAGGGGGCTCTCCCAGCTCGGACCGGCATCTAGAAGGGCGTGCATGGGGGCGCTTCTTACTGCAGGCACTGCGGTACTAGAGCCCACGCTTGCAATCGAGGTGCGCGTCCCTACAGACCTGGTGGGAAACGTGGCAACCGTCCTGTCCGGCAAGCGCGGCAAGGTGCTAGACATGGTGCAAAAGGGCGCGACAAGCATCATAACAGGCGAGATTCCGGCATCTGAAACATTCACGCTCTCTGAAGAGATGAGGGGGCAGACTGCCGGACGCGCCACATGGAACACGTCCTTTAAGGAGTGGACAGAGGTGCCAAAGTCAATGCTTGCAACTGCCGTATCTGACATTAGAAAGAGAAAGGGCCTTGCTCCGGATCCTCCAAGGATCGATGACTTTATCGACAAGGAATAAAGCCTGACTTTGTGCTTGCGGCATCATGTATGGTGTGGTATTCGTCATGCGGAATCCACGCCCATAAAACCAAAAGTTAAATTAAACAACTTTTGGACTTTGAATAATGATTCCGGCACAGCAGGGCTATGACAGGGCGATCACGGTATTCTCCCCCGACGGCAGGCTCTACCAGGTGGAGTATGCCATCGAGACTGTCCGCCGTGGAACGGTGGCGATCGGCATAAAGTGCAACGACGGCATAGTCATAGCCGTGGAGGAAAAGCCAAGAAAGCTCCAGATCTCTGAAAACGCCCAAAAGATATTCCAGATAGACGACCATGTCGGCGTGGCTGCGGCAGGATACATACCCGATGCAAGAAGCCAGGTGGACAATGCCAGATTCTTTTCACAAAGCAACAAGATGATATACGACGAGCCAGTCGAGGTGGAGACGATTGCAAAGCACCTTGCAGACCAGTCCCAGCAGTACACCCAGTATGCCGGAGTCAGGCCGTTTGGCGTCGCCCTCATACTCGGAGGCGTGGTAGGCGGCAGGCCGCAGCTGTACCTGACTGATCCAAGCGGCACATACATTGCATACGACGCAATAGCAATCGGCGCGGGCTCAGAGCAGGTAACTGACTTTCTTGAAAAGACGTACAAGGGCGACATCTCCACCGCCGATGCATCAGTACTGGCAGTTGCTGGAATCTATCTCTCAAGTGAGGACAAGGAAGGCACGGGCCACATCAGGATGGCGCGCATTAAAAAAGATACCGGACTGTACGAGCTGGTCTCAGGCGAGGAGATTGTAAAGTATGCAGGTGCTGCAAAGGAAAAGTACCCGCAAGAGCAGAAATAGCCGGGAATCATTGCGATGAACCTCTCTGTTGCAATTCCAAGCTCGGCGCTCTCTGATGAATCCCTCAAGATAGACAAGACAAGAAAGATATCCGTCCTTGCAAGGGCGTGCGCCATATTCAAGACGGAGACTATCTACATCTACCAGGACGGCGATTCAAAGCAGGACGGGGCATTTCTTGCCATGGTTCTAAGATACCTGGAGACGCCGCAGTTTCTGAGGCGCAGGCTGTTCCCAAAGATGAACGACCTAAAGTTTGCCGGCGTATTGCACCCGCTGAGAATCCCCAGCCATTCTACCCCCGCAGACCCAAAAAAGATCAGAAAAGGCGATGCCCGGGAGGGAATCGTCGTTGCGGCAAAGGGAAGGCGGTTTGTAGACGTGGGAATAAACCAGATCGTGCCGTTTTACGGCAAAGTTTCCATAGGCAAGAGGGCGACGGTCCAGTTCAAAGAGGGATATCCAAAGCTTGAACTCAAGGAGATCTCCAGAAAGGACGCCCCCTCCTACTGGGGGTATGCAGTAAAGGAGCGGGCAGGGCTCTTTTCACTGCTATCAGAGTGGAAGGGGGACATTATAATCACGTCCAGAACAGGCAAGCCTGCCACCGCAGAACAGATTGCCAAATATACAAAGTCAGAGCACGGCACGCTTGTCGTCTTTGGCTCGCCAGAAAGGGGAGTCCGCGATATACTCGGATCCAGGACCAAAAACCTGCAAAATGCAAAGACGCTCAACTTTTTTCCCGGACAGGCCACGCAGACTGTCCGCCTCGAGGAGGCCCTGCTTGGAACGCTATCAATAATAAACTCGTATAATGCCCGCTAGCATATGGCAGAGCAGAGAAATTTTTTGCTGCTTGCAGCAGGGATGGGCGCGATCGGCGTGATAATAGGCGGCATCATCATCTGGAACCAGATATCCGAGCTGGTCACATGAGCTGTTAACCATTGTCCTCTTGCCGGTTAACGATACCACACATGGTTTAAAAGTAGGCCTCAGATGACGCGCCATACATGGGAGCAAGAAAACGTCACTCGCCGCGAAGGGGAAGCCTTGCGTACTCGCCTCGAATCAGGGCAAAGAGCATGGAGGCAAGAATTCGCGCATGGCCAAAGTCCAGCTCGGAGGAGCCAAAGATACTTGCGCACTGCGGATTTAAGGCAGGCTGCGTGCAGATTGTAAGCATTGATGATCGCGAAAAGACCCCCAATGCCGGCAAGCAGCTTGTGAGCCTGGGGACGGTGCTGGTGACCCCGCCGGTGCTGATACTGGGAATGCGAGGATACTCGCGGGATCACGACGGGCTGCATGCCGAATGGGACGTGTACTCTGAGGATATTCCAAAGCACATTGCAAAAGAGATTGCCGTAAAAAACACAAAAGACGCGCCAGCAAAGGCAGAGCAAAAGCTAAAGAGGACGCGCGAGGTATTTGCAATCGTGGCAGTCTCCCCGCGCTCGGCTGGACTAGAGCAGAAAAAGCCATACATATTTGAGGCCATGGTCAGCGGCGGCACCATACAAAAGCAGTACGAGCACGTAAAGGAGCTGCTCGGCAAGGAGATAAAGATAGATCAGATATTTGAGACCGGCTCGAGCGTTGACGTTGCGGCAATCACAAAGGGCAAGGGATGGCAGGGCGTCCTAAAGAGGTGGAACGTAAAGAAAAAGCAGCACAAGTCAAGAAAGACGGTAAGGGAGGTGGGATCCCTCGGGCCGATCTCGCCGCAGAGCGTCATGTATACGGTTCCAAGGGCGGGACAGTTTGGATTCCACCAGAGGACAGAATACGACAAAAAGATAATGATAATTGGAAACACAAATGACGACAAGCTCGTGATAAACCCTGCAGGAGGGTACAAGCACTTTGGGCTCGTCCGCGGGGACTTTGTAGTGCTAAAGGGGTCAGTCCCCGGAACGTACAAGAGGCTGATAAAGATGCGCTCGCAGATAAGAAACGCGCCATCAAAGGTCACAAAGCCCAACATACTGGAGGTCGTGGTATGACGGCAACATACGCGCTAGACGGCTCCCATGACGGGGATGTGGAACTTCCGCCGGTCTTTGAGACGCCGTTCCGACGCGACCTGATACACAAGGCGTTTGTAAACCTCACATCGCACAAGTTCCAGCCGCAGGGCAGAAAGCCGACTGCCGGAATGGACGTGGTGGCAGACTCCAACAACCCGCCCACCGGACAGGGAGTCTCCCGCGTTGCCAGAATGACCGGCGGCGGAGGTGGAAGACAGGGCCAGGGGGCAGAAGTCGCATCGACTAGGGGCGGCCGCCAGGCGCACCCGCCTATCGTGCAAAAAGTGATATACAAAAAGATGAACAAAAAGGAGAACAGGCTGGCTTTGTGCTCTGCAATTGCTGCTACCGCATCAAAAAACCTGACAGAATCGCGCGGCCACAAGACTGAAGGCATCGAGTCCTTTCCAGTAATAGTGTCTGATGATATCGAGTCGGTCTCAAAGACTGCCGAGATGACAAAGATACTTGACTCGCTGCACCTGTCTGATGACACAAGGCGCCTCGAATCAAGGCGGGTGCGCTCTGGCAGATCCCTTTTGCGCGGAAGGGCAAAAAAGACAGGCAAGAGCGTCCTGTTTGTAGTTAATGACGCGACGCAGGTATCAAAGGCAGTCGGAGCCATTCCCGGAGTAGAGGCAGTCAACGTCAGGAACCTCAGCGTGCTTGACCTTGCCCCCGGCTCTGATCCGATAAGGCTCACCGTCTATTCAAAGTCGGCGCTAGAGGAGATCCGGAACATCCGCTCCACCCATCTGGAGGTAGTAAAGCCGCGATGAATGCAGAGCAGGCGCGCAAGATAATCATAAAGCCGTACATCACAGAAAAGACGTTTGCAATGGTAGAAAACGAGCGCAAGATCTGCTTTATAGCCGACTTGGAGGCCAACAAGGGCGAGATAATCGAGGCGGTAAAGGCACTGTATAATGAAAAGCCCACCGCCGTCAACACTGCAAGGACAATCTACGGCAAAAAGGCGTTTGTCCAGTTTGAGAGCGCGGAAAAAGCCAGAGACCTGGCAACCAGGATAGGAATGCTTTAAAAATGGTCTCTGCAAGACGAAGAATCACAGGTGAGAATGATGGTTAAAGAGTTTCTGTACCGCGGAATCCCAAAGGAGGATCTGGAATCCACGTCCCTAGAGGATCTCTTCAGGCTGTTCAATTCAAGGCAGCGAAGATCCCTCACCCGTGGCATTACAGACGGCAAGAGAAAGCTGATAGCAGAGATAAAGGCGGCAAGAGAGTCCAAGCCAAAGACCCCCATAAAGACACACGTCCGGGATCTCATAATAATGCCCTACATGACGGGAGTTACAGTAAATATATTTTCAGGAAAAGAGTTCGTTCCAGTCGAGATCAAGACTGAGATGATCGGCCACTATCTCGGGGAATATGTTATTACCAACAAAAAAGTCTCTCATGGCGCTCCGGGGGTCGGGGCGTCAAGGTCCAGTCTTTACGTCCCCTTAAAGTGATCTGGCATGGGGAGATTTAACTATGCATTCCAAAATTATGACTCTACAAGACACGTGCGGTCGTCTCTTCGCGAAAAGGACATCTCCCACAAACACGCGCGCGAGGTCGCATCTGCGGTGCTCGGACTGTCAGTCGAAAAGGCGCGCGACTATCTCCGGGCGGTAATCCACAAGGACAGGGCGGTCGCATTCAAGAGATACAAAAACCAGGTGGGACACAGGTCTGATCCCGGGATGATGGCCGGACGCTACCCTCAAAAGACTGCAAACGAGTTCATAAAGCTGCTAGACAACCTCGAGTCAAACGCCGAATATCGGGGGATGGATCTCGAAAGACTAAAGATCATAAACGTGACAGTGCACAAGGGCGTCAAGGTAGAACGGTTCATTCCACGGGCCATGGGGCGCGCAACCCCAAAGAACAACATACTCACACATGTGGAGATGGTGGGAAGGGAGGTATGAGATGTCCGCTGTAAAGAACATGATCAAAGACAACTACAACATGATGCTCCTGCGCGACTATCTGCGCGCGACCATAAAGGACGCGGGGTTTTCGCATGCAGACATTGCAAAGACGCCCACCGGCACAAAGGTGTCGCTGTATGTCACAAGACCCGGGATCGTGATCGGAAGGAAGGGATCCGGGATCAGGGCAATTACAGAAAAGCTGGGAACCGACTTTGGGCTCAAAAACCCGCTGATCACTGTAGTAGAGATAGACAAGCCAGAGCTCTCGCCAAGCGTCATGTGCAACAGGATGGCCTCGCACATAGAGAGGGGCACGGCATTCAGGCGTGCCACGATGTGGACCCTCAAGCAGGTAATGGAGAACGGGGCAATGGGCGTGCAGATAACCATATCTGGCAAGCTTCGCGGTGACCGTTCTGCGTTTGAAAAGCACACGGCCGGCATTTTGCCAAGGGCAGGATACCATGCTGAGACCATCGTTGATGAGGACATTGCCCATGTAAAGACCCCGATGGGGCTGATTGGAATTCGCATACGGATTGCAAAAAAAGAAAAAGAGATACCAGAGTTTGAGCTCAAAAAAAGCGACAAGCCAAAAGATGCAGACCCGGCAGAGATTGAAGTCAAGGACGAGAGTTCTGATGCAAAAGACAGTGGTTCTGATGCAAAGGACGTAGGCTCTGATGCAAAGGGCGAGCAGGCAAAGGTAGAGGAGATCGAAATAGAAGGTTCCAAGATAGAGGTGGTAAAGGCAGAGGGCAAAAAAGACGAGGCAGCGTCAGAGACTGAAGCTATTGCGATCGCAGAGGAAAAGATGAAGTCCATAGAGACACACGAGGAAGTAGAGGAGACCCTGAAATAATGGCTCGAATCAGACCAAAGACCATCAGGGAGCTAAACGAGGCAGATCTCAGGGGCAAGATCAGCGAGGCCAGGGCACATCTTGCAAAGCTGCGAGTAGACGGGGCAAAGGGCACCCTGAGAAAAGAGAGCGGCAAGCTGAGGCCGCTGCGCCGGGACATAGCCCGCATGCTGACCAGACTCAACGAGGTGAAAAAGTGATCACACCAGAGAACATACTCTCACACGAGCTGGTGGGATTGGACGCGCAGATCGTATCCTCCGTAAACCGGGATTTAGTAGGATTAAATGGGACTATAACTGATGAAACAAAATCAATGCTGAAACTTTACACGACCAGGGGCCCAAAATCTGCCCCAAAAGAGGGGAGCAGGTGGAGGCTTGTCACAGAGGGCGGCGATGCCCTCGTTGACGGGTCCCTGATCTCAAAGAGACCATACGACAGGATAGGTGCAAAATGGCCAAGAACATAGGTCTAGACGTAAAGGCGCCCAAAAAAGAGTGCGCCGACAGACACTGCCCGTTTCACGGCAGAATGCCCGTTCGAGGCAAGCTCTTTGACGGCAAGGTGACCGGTAGCAAGGCAAGGCAGACGATTACACTGCAAAAAGAGGCGCCCGTATACTTTGGCAAGTTCAAGAGATATGCCCGCGGCAAGAGCACCATACACGCCCACGTCCCCGGATGCATGAGCGTCGAGTCCGGCGACCACGTGCTGACTGCAGAATGCAGGCCCATATCAAAGTCCGTCTCGTACGTGGTGGTGGAGGTAAAGGCATAATGGCAAAGCAGGCAGGAAAGGGAGTAGGAGAGTTCCGCCCGTATGTGACAAAGGTGCTCCCGGTGGGCGCAGAGATAGTGTGCGCGGACAACTCGGGGGCAAAGATACTGGAGATAATCAACGTTCCAAGGCACAAGACCCGGGCGTCACGATTACCTTCTGCATCAGTCGGCGACTTTTGCAACGTGGTGGTAAAAAAGGGGCCTGCCGAGCTGCGCAAACAGGTGCACGGGGCGGTAATCATCAGGCAAAAGTATGCGGTGCGCCGGTTAAACGGAGTCCGCGTCTGCTTTGAGGACAACGCGGCAGTGCTCATCACCCCAGAGGGCGAGACAAAGGGGACGGACATAAAGGGACCGGTTGCGGCAGAGGCATCTGAAAAATGGCCAAGGGTTGCAAACCTGGCATCGATGGTGGTATGAGATGAAGCCGACAAAGATGAGAAACAAGATGATATATCGTGCGACAAACACCGCAAGGAGTAGGCAGGTGGGCGCCGCGCTCTCAAAGGATCTGCAAAAAAAATACAAAAAACGTAGCGTCCGTCTTACGATCGGCGACAGCGTCAAGATCATACGTGGCGAGTTTACCGGAGTCGACGGCAAGGTATCAAAGGTGTCAGTAGATGACGGCACGGTTGTAATAGAGGGGCTGAAAAAAGAAAAGACAAAGGGCGACAAGTTTGACGTGTACATCCACGCATCAAACGTTGTAGTCACCTCGCTAAACACGGAGAACTGGTGGAGAATTGCCAGACTGGAAGGCAAGAATCCAAAGGACAAGGATCTGCAAAAGGCGTCCCGTGCCGAAGACACGGCTCCAGACGACGAGGAATTTGACGAGCAAGACGAGGAGGAGCAAGACGACGCTCAAGGCGACAAGGAGAAAAAGGAATCAGCCAAAAAGGATAGGGCAGATGAGAGAGAAAAGATAGCAGAAGAAAAGAAGATGGCAGAGCAGAAAAGAACAGAGCAGAAAAAGCAAAAGGATAAGAAAAGGCAGGAAAAGCCGGTAAAAGAGGCAGAAGGCGATGACTATGATGATGACTATGATGAGGAGGAGGATGACTGATGGTCAGCATATCCGGCAGTAAAAAACTAAAGCGGCAGATGGCCCCGCAGTTCTGGGGAATTGCAAGAAAGAGCGGCAGATTTGTAGTCACTGCCAAGCCCGGTCCGCATAAAAAGAACCACGCGGTTCCGACTGCCGTGCTGCTCCGCGACATGCTAAAGATAGTCTCCACCCTCCGGGAGGCAAAGACTGCCATCTATTCGGGCAAGGTAAGGGTGGACGGCGTGGTAAGAAAGTCGCTGCATCACGCAATCGGGCTGATGGACGTAGTAGAGCTGGACGGAATGACTGACATTTACCGCCTGGCCCCGTCAGAAGACAGATTGCTAAAGCCGGTAAAGATTGAAGAGTCTGAAAAGACAAAAAAACTGGTTCGTGTAATCAGCAAGACGGTAATACGCGGAGGCAAAACCCAGATCGGATTCCATGACGGGCGCTCTGTCATGACTGACGAGAAGATCAGCGTGGGAGACACGTGTCTGATTCAAATCCCCGACCAAAAGATCCTTGACTCTATAAAGCTAGAGTCAGGCGTCCTCTGTCTTGTGACAAGCGGCGTGAACGCCGGCCAGACGGGAAAGGTGGAGAGTCTGGAGGAGGGGACGTTCATACTTCCAAAGAGAGCCGTGCTCGTACTGGGCAGCAGAAAGATAGAGATTCCAACTGACATAATCATGGCAATAGGCAGGGAGGCGCCGCTGATCCGGCTGAACTGACATGTCCCAGACTACCGCCACATCCATGAAAAAAATAACACTGAACAAGCTGGTGCTCAACATGGGCGTGGGCAAGTCCGGCGATGCAATAGAGGTTGCAAAAAAGGCGCTAGACCAGATATCTGGCAAAAAGTCGTGCTCGCGCAACGCCAAAGCGACGCAAAGGGACTGGGGGGTACGCAAGGGCGAGCCGATAGGGGTCGCCGTGACAATACGCGGCGATGATGCGACCGCCCTGCTCAAGCGGCTACTTGACGCAAAAGGCAACATTGTAAAGGCAAAATCCTTTGATGAATTTGGCAACTATTCGTTTGGAATAGGTGAGCACATTGACATTCCCGGGGTAAAGTACGACCCGCAGATCGGAATTCTGGGACTCGGCGTGTCAGTGGCGCTTGGCAGGCCCGGCTATGGCGTAAGGAACCGCAGCAAACACAAGGCAAAGGTCGGAAAATCACACATCATAACCGGCCAAGAGGCAAAGGAATATCTTACAAAGGAATTTGGAGTCACGGTGGAATAGATGGCAAAGGACAGGTCATACGAGTTTACAGGCAGAAAAAAGCACGACTTTGGACGCGGCTCGAGATGGTGCAAGAGATGCGGGGACTATACTGCGGTAATACAAAAGTACGACCTCATGCTGTGCAGACGGTGCTTTAGGGAAGTAGCGGGATCGCTGGGATTCAGGAAGAACAGGTGAGAAAATGCCGGCAACTAACATACTAGCAAACCTGTTTGTCACATTATATAACAACGAGGCCAGAAGGCGGGGCGAATGCACCATACTGCCCACGTCCAAGCTCGGGGTAGACGTGCTGAATACGCTCAAAAAGGAAGGATATGTCGGGGATTTTAAGCACATTGACGACAAGAGAGGCGGAAAGTTCAAGATAAAGCTGCTTGCAAAGATTACAAAGTGCGGCGCAATATCCCCGCGCTTCAAGGTAAAGACAGACGAGTTTAACACGTGGGAGCAACAGTACCTTCCCGCATACGACAGGGGGATGCTGCTAGTCACTACAAACCAGGGCGTCATGTCGCATCATGACGCGGTACAAAAAGGAATTGGGGGGTTTCTGATAGGCTATGTCTATTGATCCAGAAAAGCTGGTAACGGAGGTGTCCTTGCCAGAGGGCGTAAAGGTGACCATCAAAAAACGAATGCTCGGGTTCGAGGGTCCGCTCGGCAAGACATTCAAGAACTTTCGGGACATACCGATTGGCATCGAGGTTGCAGACAACAAGGTGGTTCTAAAGGCGGCAGGCCCGAGGAAAAAGGATTATTCCATACTGCACACTGCGCGGTCCATAATACGCAATATTTGCGAGGGTCTTGTGGAGGGATACACCATAAAGATGAAGATCGTCTTTGCCCACTTTCCAATCACGGTAAAGGTGGACGGCAAGACCGTGCTGATTGAGAACTTTCAGGGGGAGCGCTCCCCGCGCAGCTCAAAGATTGTGGGAGACACAAAGATATCACCAAAGGGAGAAGACGTGGTTCTGACAGGACACGTATGGTCTGACATTACGCAGACTGCAGCAAACATCGAGCTGGCAACCAGGGTGCGCAACAAGGATCACAGGGTGTTTCTAGACGGCATTTACTCGTACGAAAAGAAAAAGGGACTTGAAAAGCAAGCGGCATGACGCTTGATGCCGATTTTGCAAAACAGACAGAAGAACTGATAATAAAGACGCTGGATCTGTACAAAAAGTCGGGCGCCTCGCCCAGGGTCGGACAGGTATGGGACTGCGGCAGGGTGGGCGATTTTTTGTGCGGCTTTTTTGTAGGCGAGATGGTCGGCTCTGCCCTGAGCGCGTTTCAAATAGTCCACAAGCGCGAGCCGACATCAAAAGAGCACATGGAGATAATCGAGCTAGTCGAGAGGCATGCCGGCGAGATCAAGGGGTTTTTCTCCAAATTCAACTGAGCCGCGGCCTGCTAGTCGCAAGAATTAAATCGAATCTAACCGGTAAAACAATAGTGCCGCCCTAGCTTAGTATGGTAGAGCATCCGACTGTTAATCGGACGGTCGCTAGTTCAAGTCTGGCGGGCGGCGCTTTTTCTAAACTCGAGTTTAGAAACATTGATCGATTGACCCATTTTGTGTATCAAATTAGACTGGCTAGATCTAATTACTGATCGCAAAATACCCAATATGCAGGAGATTTACACTGGCTAGGACACGTCGAGCCAACAGATATTGCGTTGACTGTGGCGCACGGCTGGTCTACTATCCCAGATTATCAAACCCAAAGGCTCCAAACGAGCACAGGGTGCTCGTATATGCGTGCCCCGACTGCACAGACGACTTTGAAAGGCCAAAGATGTTCTCAATAAAGCGCAACCAAGTAGACGAGCCGCTAGAGACAGTCGAGATAGAGATAACCCAGGTGCACAAAAAGGCGGGAAACTAGACATGGAGCGCGAACGAAGCTGGGCCTGGCTCTTGCTACCTACAGTCTTTGCGATAATAGGAGGGGCAGCTGCATACTATACGCTAAAAAGCACGGACCAGAGGCGGGCTCGCGACTGCCTGTACCTCGGGATGGCCACAACCGTACTGGCGACAATCGTGTTTGCCGTAGAGGTGGCCCTTTATGCCGCATACGTGCCCGACTTTGGCGTCAACCTTTGAAGCGCAGTCATGAATTTTCACTGTTTCTAAACCCGAATTTAGAAACATACACAATCACGCACCTGGCGCCAACCTAGAGTAATATAGGAGCACACACGGGAATAATCCCATGGGCATTCAGGAGGATATAGAGCGCTGGCTCACACATGAGGATCTCCGGTTTGAGCGCGTAAAAAATCCGGAGAACGCGTTCCAGATACTTGCAAGGCGTGCAGGAGCATCCGGCATTGCAATTGACTTTTTCGAGCCGAAAAAACAGCCCGGAGTCCTGGTGGTGGGGGCCATAGTCACTATGAAGAACAGCCAGACAGGGAGGTATCTACGGTTCAATGATGCAGAAAAAGAGCGCTTTCATGCAAAAGTCGCCGACTATTGCAAGTCCATCCAGGCAATAAGCAGGATCATCACAGAGGCGGGCAAGCAAAAGGTCGGCGTGTATGTGGTGCTAGACGGCAAGGACCAGATACTCCAAAGAGACGTCTTTGATGCAGTCGACAGGGTCTCAGAGATGCACGAAAAAACCGCAAAATTTCTAATGAGGACGTTCTAGCAGAAAAGACGCCTTTTTTTCAGATCCATGCCTGAGCGCTCAACCCCCATGCAATCATGCCCCCTGCAGGCACGATGCCGTTTTCTCAGAAACACCCGTTTTGGAGGGGGGTTGAGCACTTGTGCCTGCACACACGATCCAACCCTCAAAACACCCCGCTCTCCATACAGGACATGTGCCAGGTTTTATTCTGATGCCTAAAAGCTAAACCCCTCAAAATCCCGGCCGATGTAGATTCAACTATATACCAAAATGGGTCATTATCAAGCATGGTACGCGTCGGAATGGTGATCTTTATTGGCGCCATAGTGGCCTCCATGGGGGCTGCATTGTACGCATATACCCTGTATCAGGCAAACTATATCCCTGCGATCGCAGGCGAGACTGTCACGGTAGGGCCCGTAGAGTATGTGGTCACGTTTGATGGAGTCCACGAGGGAAGCAAGTCAGCCTCTCCAGAAGACACGTTTGTGAGGATAAAAATAGTCGCAAAAAACCTCGGGGATGAGAAAACCAGGCTTTCAGGAGGGCAGTTTTTCATTGTAGATGAGCGCGAGCAGAAACACAGGGCAGTATACGGCGAATTCTCCCCCGGCGACTTGCTCTTGCAGTGGCTAGAGCCGGATGAACCGGTAGAAAAGACCACCCAGTTTGACATATCCTTTGATGAGGATGCACAGTACAAGATAATCATCAGGCCCCAAAAGGAGCAGTCCACAACAGATACTGCCGTAGTCTGCATTACAAACTGCTGATCGCAGATTATTGTCCTGATCGCAGATTTTCAGCACTTGAAAAAGTGTCAAATATTACTATTAACAGCATAATTATGTGTGACCTTTGCCATATAACACGCAGAGATTTTGCAAAACAATCATGGCAATATCAAAAGCCAAACGTGCTGAAGCTGCCAAAAAGGGGGCGCGTACTCGAAAGAGAAACGCCGCCAAGAAAGCAGTCGAAGCCGCAAAGGTTGCCGCGACTCGCAAGAGACGCGCAGCAGCCAAGAGGTCAGCAAAGACTCGCACAAGGTCTACTGGTAGGCGAAAGACTACCAGGCGAAAGACTGCAAAGCGCAAGACTGGCGGTAAGCGTAAAGCAACCGGCAAGCGCAAAGTAGCAAAGCGCAAGACCACGAGACGAAAGACTGCAAAGCGCAAGACTGGCGGTAAGCGTAAAGCAACCGGCAAGCGCAAAGTAGCAAAGCGCAAAACAACAAAGCGCAAGACCACAAAAAGAAAGGCTACCCGACGTCGAAGACGTTAGATAGTCCGCCACTTTTTTCTATTTTTTTGCTCTGTCTAACAATGTTTCTAAACTCGGGTTTAGAAATACCTGAAACTGCTACCTGTCAGGCACAAGCGGCGGCATGACAAAGACCTTTTCAGGCCTGATCTTCAGTATGGCCCGCCTCTCCCCGCTGCGCCTGAACGGATAGTCGCAATCCATGTACTGCCGCGCAAGCCTGTCTGCGTGCTCGTATTCATAGTCTGGAACCACCTCTGTGACGGTCCCGCGAATCGAGGTCGTGTCAAGCGGGTTCTCTGCGGATGTCACAGATACTGCCACCCTCGGATCCCGGAGGATGTTTTTGTGCTTGAGGCGCCCCTCTGCCGTGTTTACCAGTATGTGGCCGTCCTCGTAGTTTGCCCAGACCGGCGTGACCTGCGGGGAGCCGTCTTGCATGACTGTAGCAAGAAACACCAGATTTTTCCCGGAGAGCAATTCAATTGACTTTTGCTGGATCATTGTCTTTTGCCGCTGTTCTCAAACACGTTTGTCATGGCCCGGTTCATTATCTCCATCACCAGATACTGGCCGTATTCTGCGGACTTTTTGCCCCTTGATCTGCCCGCCTTTGGGGTTATGCCCTTGAGGATCTTTTCAATCTTTACAGAAGTGCTGGCGATCTGCTTTGAATACCTTGACTCAAAGTCCTCTGGAGTCTGAAAGTCAAGCAGCTTTGTAGACGTGCTATAATATTTTATTATGGCCCCCTTTGACTCGTTAATCTTTGCAATCTCGATGAGTCCGGCATCCTTGAGGATTTCAAGGTGGTGCCTGATGGTGGTAAGCGCCTTTTTGTGTCCTGCCTTTCTGAGCGCGGATGTGATCTGTTCTGCAGAGAGCGCCTGCCGGTACAGGATCTCCACGGTCTTTGCGCGGATTGGATCCTCGATTGCCCGCGCATGGTCCTGGCTCGTCGTGACAATGCGGTTCACCCGGATCTGCTTTTCAAGTAGCGTCGACATTATAATACCAGTATGCAGGCTGATCTAAAAGATCCTAGTATCATATTTTTTTGTCTATTAGCATTAATTTTTGTCCATTATGAGATTTCTCATATCGGTTTCAAATGCATCATTACCAATACGAAAAATATCATAATGGATTCAATATTATCAATACCGCTACGATAATAATGATACAGGTAAGACAATCTTCGCACCGGTCAAAAATATCCAAAAAAGCCGCGATCCGGGGGGACTGTCCCCCCATATGCCACATGTCATGCGGTTCCGGGGGCATCTCGTGGTATTGATCCGAGTCAAAGAGTGACTAGAGGCGGAGGCCTGTCAGCCTCTCGTATGCCTCGACGTAGCGCCGGGTCATCTTTGAGACCACCTCTTGCGGGATCTCTGGAGCCGTGGGCTCTGCATTCTTGTTGCGCGCATCATCGAACTGTTTTTTGTACCCGTTTGCGACAAGCCAGTCGCGCAGCAGCTGCTTGTCGTACGCCTCTTGTATCTGTCCTGTCTTGTAGGAGGCCTTTGGCCACAGGCGGTACTCGTCAGGCCCTATGGAATCGCCCAGTGTTATCTCCCCGTCTAGCATTCCAAACTCTAGCTTTAGATCAGCCAGGATAAAGCCTGCTGCATCTGCAATTTCTGCCATTGTCTTGTATGTCTGGACAGAGGCGCTCTCCAGCCAGTCGTACTGGCTGTCTGTCACCAGGTTCATCCCCAGCGCCGTCGCCCTGTCTACTGAAATGTCGTGCTCTGACTTTGTGGTAGGATCAAATACGGGCTCTGGAAGCTTTGCTGCAAGCGTCGTATCCGTCCCTTTGGGCAGAAAAACGCCGCCGCTCTTTGACCTGTCAGCCAGGCTGCCGTAAAAATACCCCCTCACCACGCACTCCATTGGAAGCATCTGCATCTTTTTTACTACGATCTCTGTCTCGGATTCGCGCCGCAAAAAGTGGCTTGAAAGCGGTATCTTTTCAAACCAAAACTCTGCAAACTTGCACAAAACCCTGCCCTTTTGTGGTATGTCCTGGCCGAACTTTACGTCAAATGCAGACACCCTGTCTGAGAACCGGAATAGCAGCGTCTCATCCCCTGCGTCATAGATGTCCTTTACCTTGCCGCTTTTAAGAAACTTCAAACAATCCGCATTCTGTCCGGCTAGATTTAACTGCTAGGCTGGTGCTGTATGACCGTGCTTTGCATATGCAGGCACGAGTCGCGTCTGATCGGCATTATATAATATAGGCACAAGTCACGGATTATTGCTGATCGCTCGTACATTGTGTTGTAAAGTTATCCAATATCCTTAAATTCTGACATCTGGAGGCAAGCTTATGGTGGCAGGGATTGACGACATTGCGATGTATATTCCCAAGCTGTACCTTGACGCGTCAGACTTTGCCGCGGCAAGGGGCCTTGACCCCGTAAAACTGCAAAAGGGGCTGGGGGTCTCACAGATGGCAATCGTGGATTCAAACCAGGATCCCGCCTGTCTTGCTGCAAATGCCTGCCTGAAGATAATGCAAAAGAACAAGATCTCGCCGGAGGACATTGGAAGGCTGTACGTCTCTACAGAGTCGGCCTTTGACGAGTCAAAGGCGATGAACTCGTATGTGGTTGGAATGCTCGAGCAGGTGTACGGACAGGGGGCCTTTGAGCACTGCGGCGGCGTGGAGACAAAGTTTGCCTGCGTCAGCGGCTCTTATGCCCTGTATGACAACACCAACTGGATACGCGCGGGAGAGTCAGACGGCAAGTCCGCGCTGGTAGTAGTCTCTGACATTGCAAAGTATGACATGGGATCAAGCGGGGAGATGACGCAGGGTGCGGGCGCCGTGGTGATGCTTCTCAACGACTCGCCAAGGCTGCTGACGTTTGACCCAAAGGTAACATCCACGTCCATAAAGGACGAATACGACTTTTACAGGCCGTTTGGAAAAGAGACGCCGATTGTACATGGCCAGTACTCGAATCTTCTCTACATGATACAGGTAAGAAAGGCGCTAGAGCTGTACAAAAAGAACGTAATCAAGACGCGGCTCATCGAGATCGAGCAGGGCGAGACCATCTTGGATCATATGGACTATATCAACATGCACCTACCGTACAGCAACATGGGCAAAAAGGCCCTGGCATACCTGGTAAGGCACGAATGGCGGCAGCTTCCGCGATGGAAAAAAATACTGCAGCAGATCGGCATGGAGGAGCCGGTACCAAAGGATCCGCGTGGGACCATCGAGTCGGTCCTAGGCGACGAAGAGTTCATGACAAAGGACCACGAGTTTACAAAGATATTTTCAAAGACGCCAGAGTTTCAAGAGATATACGAGGCAAAGCTTGCAAGCTCGCTTGTCGCATCAAGCATGATTGGAAACCTGTACACGGCATCCCTGTATCTGGGATTCCGCAGCAGCCTAGAGTTTGAGTTTCAAAAGGGGATCGACCTGGAAGGCAAGAGGGTCGGGTTTGGGTCGTACGGGAGCGGCAGCAGCGCAATGGTGTTTAGCGGCGTAATCCAGCCCGAATACAGGCAGGTGGTGCAGGATATGAACCTCGAGGAAGATGTAGGAAAGAGGAAAAAACTGACGTGGGACGAGTATGAAAAGCTGCATGAAAACGAGATAGCCCCTGACCAGCCCATGGTACATTCAAAAAAAGAGTTCATACTGGTGGACGTAAAGACTGACAAAGAGTCAAAGGGCGAGAGACGCTACGTCTTCAGCGAATAGTCCTGTAAAGGATCTTTTGTTTGAGTATATCGGGGCATCTGATGAAATTCCCGCGCTGCTTGCAGAAAAGAGGTTTGAGGAGATAGTCAGGCTCGTCACAAAGGAATGCTATGACAGGGCCGCTGGAATGGGGGACAGGCAACAGTCAATTGGCGTGCTTGCGACCGGACTGCTGCACTATCTGCTGACTAGAGCCATGATTCCAAGCCAGAGAAAGGTAGAGTTTCGCGGCGTGGATGTGGACATTATAGTACCGGACTTGAGGACGCTGGAGAAAAACCCCCAAAAGGCGCTGCTTGTATGCATACAGACAGAACCGGGAATAAAAGACAGGCTTGCATCACTTGAGAAAATCCAGCCCATAAGGGAGAATATTTGGGCGGTGCAGACAGACGGGGCAGTGACAGGATACAAGTCGTTTATAGTATCAAAGGACGGAGAAGATTTTTCTGGAATCATCTCTGAGATGAAAAAGTTTGCAGATGCAAAATTCGGCATACTGGGTCTAGACTAGCCGATCCAGATCAAGGCATTCTGAAAAGATCCTGGGCAGGTCGTCATCCAGGCTGATGTGTGGCACTACTCCCAGCACGTCCACGCCGAGAAGATCATGCAGGTCGCGCCCGAGCTCGTCTGCATCATACCCGCCATCATATCTGTTGATTATGACTCCCTTTACCGGGATCTCGTATTTTTTGCACGCATTTGCAGTCAGTACTGTGTGGTTTATCGTCCCGATTCTTCCAGAGGCGACGATTACTGCCGGAATGCCCATGTCCTTGATCATGTCTGCCATACAATAATCACTGCGAATGGGCGTCATTATCCCTCCCATGCCCTCGACTATCACCGTCTGGTGAATCTCTTCAAGCTTTTCAAAGCTAGACAGTGCCGTCTCCACCTCTGCCTTGATTCCCAGATTCTTCCATGCGGTATACGGGGATGCCGGGATTGGGAAAAACTGCGGGTTGACCAGATGCTCTGGGTCATTGGTGTGCGCTGCACTGGCAAGAATCTGAGCATCAAGGGACTTGAACCCTGTCTTTTGGGCATCTCCTGCCGCAAAGGGCTTCATCACACCCACGTCTATACCCCTGCCGTGAAATGCCGCTGCCAGTCCTGCTGCTACATACGTCTTGCCAACGTCCGTATCTGTCCCCGACACAAATAGTGACTCCACAGCATATTCACTCTAGGCTGCCGTTGATTAATCTTGTTGTCAGTCTAGATGGCATATTTGGAGATTCGGACAAGCAGATTGCCATGGAAGAGTCGTGTCCTTTCATCTGTTGCGTTCTAGGTATTCAAGCGCGGCAATCTCTGCAATTTTGAGCTTTTCAAGTATTGCCGGGTCTTTAAGCTTGTCAATTCTTACGGGGGCATCGTGGCTAAATGACTCGCCGACTTGTTTCTTGATTGATTCAGAGTCAAAGATCTGCCTTGCCTTTTCTCTTTCCTTCTCTATCAGATCTGCAAAGTCGCTATGTGTGCGGGTCATTACATTTGCATGCCTGTCTTGTATCCTGACAAAGTCCGCCTGCGTCAGCTGGAACCACGAGCCGTACGAGTTCTTCATCCAGGTGTATCCGTGCTGGTCATGCCATATGTTGTGTCTCCTGTCTGGCTGCTCGAGATGGATGATCTCTACCGGGTGCTGGTTGCCCTTTTTGGTGTAGATGGTGTGGGTAAGTGGCGGCAGTATCGGCTCGCCTTCAAAGCCCACTCCGTCGTTGATGTATGTGGTGGTGGTCCTCCTGTCTGAATCAGTTGCAGATACTGCCACCACATCATGAATCAGGGGGGCAGTCATTCGAAACGTAATGGCAAACTCGTGGCACTCTCTCTCAGAGCCTGGCATGCATTGCACTTTTTCAACAGAGGATATGGTGCTTTGCACGTCGATCAGGTCCTCCTTTTGATCGTGAATGACATCAGTAATCTTGTATTCCTCTGGAATCGAATAGTCTGGGCGCATCTTTATCATTATTTGGGCCTCTGCATCTGATACGCGCGACGGCTCTGGTACGCCTAGTGAGAGAGTGACCGTATCTAGCGCCATCTCTGTGTATATCTTTACCCTTATTGTGTTTAGTTCGCCAATCTTGGCAACAGTCCTATCAAAATCGGTGTGAAAGTTGTCGACAATGTCAGTGGATATGCCGTTGAATACAAAGCCGTCAGAGACGATCAGCGCGTTGGTTGCCCACGACCTGCCAAATGTGGGGTTTAGTTGCCAGTCATTATGGTTTCCGCTGCCTGGCGCCACTATCATACCGTCTATATTCTTGATGGCTTCACGTCCATCATCAGCCTCACAATGGTAGGTCTCGATAAACGGTCCGATATCTTCGGATTCTGGATCTATAGTTATATCTGTCCGGTTTGCATCGATCGTTTTTTCGGTAATTATGTCCGTGCATTCTAGATCCAGTTCCTCATAATTTCCCTGTACGACGATGCGTGGTTCATGTGGAAGATTGTCAAATGTGAGTAGCGGCAAGGCAACGGCGGAGCTGATGTAGCACGGAGCGGATGGTGAGCCATCAAAGGTAATATCGAAGCCACCCTCACCAGGCACTATGAAAGTCCCGTCACTGTTGATATACGCTCCCTCAATAGAGCTCCTTCCAACAAAGGTTGGAAGTGTCTTGTATGTGGCAGTGTCTATGCTGGGATGATCTATGAATACAAAGTCACCTCCGCCGAATACAGATATGATAAAAATAGACCGTGTCGTAAATGTCTCGATCTCTATATTATCTGTGATGGTTTTGAGTGCATCAGTTGGGACGGTCACGGTGATCATGTTATTTCCAGGTACATTGTAATTATAAACTCCAATGGATTGGTTGGTAGACTGGGAATATACTTCAATGTAT
>RHFB01000013.1 GCA_003724285.1 Nitrosopumilus sp. H13
AATACTTGTCATGTATGACCAAAATGGGTATTTTTGTATAAAAGGAAAGGCGCGTAGTAAAATTTGTGCACAGATCAACATTTTTTATCAAATCATAATCTAGGCACCAGTCCAGCACAAACCATGCCCCAAGCACACCATGCTTTTGGAGTATCGTGCCATGTATGGACACAAAAGACCGGTTTCTTGCACACTAGATTGTTATTGTTCCAGATGTGCATCAATCGTCTTTTCAAAGACTGAAAACGGCTGAGCCCCAGGAATCTGGGCGATCTTATCGCCGGGACCCACCACAAAGAACGCAGGAGTGCCTGTCAGCTTTAGCAGGTTCCGCGCATCATTATTGCTTGCAAGTATACTATGCGAGTACCTGCCAGTCTCCACGCACTCTGACCATCTCTGCGCATCCAGCCCCACATCCCGGGCAAATCCGGCCAGATTCTCTGCAGATGCCCACCCGTTGTTCTCGCCCGTCCAGTTCTCGTACAAGATGTCATGGTACTCCCAGAACAGTCCCTGCTCGTTTGCACAGTGCGCCCCGTGTGAGGCAGTCACGGAATCCGGCCCGATAATGTTAAAATCCTTGAATACCATCCTGACCTGGCCCGTATTGACGTATTTTTCTAGCAGCGCGTCTTTTGTATTGTGAAAGAATCTGCTGCATGCCTGGCACTGATAGTCTCCAAACTCCACCAGAGTCACCATAGCATCTGGATCACCCAGAAAGGGAGAGCCGTTTGCAAGGAACGTCTCAGTCGTGACCATGTCTGGCGCCTGCGCCGGTGATGCCTGCTCTATGGCTAGTTCCGGCTCGTGCCCCACCACCCCCAGTCCAAAAAATGCGGCGATCAGTGCCAGCGACGCTATCGCGGCTCCAATTCCAAGCGAGGGGCCGTGTATCAATGTATGAAACGGCAGTCCCAATACATTTAGTTGTTATGCCCTGATGCTTGGGCAAGGAGCAGAATGCCCAGCAGACTAATCTAAATAAATGGGTAGCAGGTATGGCATGTGTGAAGCGCGTCTTTGTCAACGGGTATGGCTCTATTGGCAACAGAATCGCGTCGTTTCTCAGAGACGATCCTGAGATTACCCTGGTGGGAGTAGGCAAGCACACGCCAGATGAGCGGATAAACACCATAAAGTCATCAGGGGTTGACGTGTACATACCAGAAAAAAACAATGACGACTTTGCACAGTATGATATTGCAGGCACCATCGAGTCCGCGCTTGACTCGTGTGATCTGGTAATTGACGCCTCGCCGGGGGGATGCGGCCACAAGAACAAAAAAAACCTCTACGAGCCAAGGGGCATCAGGGCCATATACCAGGGAGGCGAGAGCGTCAGAGGCCCAGAGGCAGTCTCTGACGTGCTGTTTAACTCTGAATCAAACTATGACACAGTTGCAGGAAAGAGACACGTCATGCAGGGCAGCTGCAATGTCACCGGCATGGGGCGAATCCTAGAGCCGTTGCGTGCCGCGTTTGGCGACAGGCTGTCCCGCTTTGATGTGACGCTTGTGCGCAGATGGGCAGACATTGAACAGGAAGACAAGCAGCTAGTCGACACCATCGAGATGACAGAGAACCCCCACCACGGCGAGGATGCAAAGGCATACCTCGGGGCAGACACGCCCCTCTACGTGCGCGCAGTAAAGGTGCCCACAAGGCAGATGCACCTGCACATACTTGATGTACGGTTCTCAGGAAAGATGCCAGAGATCCCAGAGGTGCATGCCATTTATGGAAATAGTCCGGGGGTGGCAGTACTATGGACTGCAGCCGGAACCCGGGATGTGAGAGAGTTTGCAAGAACCATGGGGTTCCACTTTACAGACACCAACATGATACACATTCACGCAAACATGACTGTATCAACTGGCGATACAATCCAAATGATGTACTCTGATGATCAGACAGGAATTGTAATACCCGAGAACCACATGCTGATGCAGGCAATGCTCTTTGAGAGGGAATACAAAGAGGCGCGCGCCCACACAGAGTCCGTCTTTGGAATGGCCGTAAAAAAGCAAAAGCTTCAAGAGCACTTTGCAAAAAGCTAGCTGCGTATCCGCTCTATCCGAATTTTTTGCGGGACGTTCTTTGAGACCTTTTCGACTATAATCCTCAAATCCTCCACCTCTATCTTGTCGCCTGCCTGCGGGATGTCCTGGAGCTGCTCGTGAAGCAGCCCGTTAAGGGACGCATAGTCATCGCCTTCCGGGATGCGCGTCCCAAACACCTCGTTTATCACGTCAATCTCGACATCCCCGCTGGTAATTATCGTGTCCTGGTCGACCCGCTCATACCCGCTGCTTCGCACCATGTCAGTCTCGTCCTCAATCTCGCCGACTATCTCCTCTAGCAAATCCTCAAGCGTTACCAGTCCCTCCACGCCGCCGTGCTCGTCTACGACGATCGCCATGTGCGTCTTTCTGCCCTTCATCTCCTTTAGCAGCGAGCTGACCCTCTTTTCTTGCGATGCAAAGACGGGCTTTCTTGCGACCTGCTCTAGCGTCACCATCTTGTTGTCCTGCTCTAGCTCCTTTAGCATGTCCCTTGCATGGATAAACCCCACAATATCATCGCGGGTCTCCCCGAATATTGGAATCCTCGAGTGGCCGCTCTGGTTTATCTGCGGCAGGGCCTCAAAGAGCAGCATCTTTGAGTTCAGCGTAAACATCCTGATTCTGGGGGTCATGACTGAGCGGATCACAGTATCATCAAACCTCAGCGCCCCGTGCACTAGCTCCCTCTCTTCTTTTTCAATGGCATTTTCCTCTAGCCCCTGGTCTATCACACCTCTTATCTCTTCCTCTGTTATTGGCGGCGGCGTGTACCTGCTGCCTGTCATCTTTACCACCCCCCTTGTCAGGGTCTCAAAGAGCTTTACCACCGGGTACAGTGAGTAGCTAAACGCAAGCAGTACCGGCGCATACCGGAGGGCGATCTTTGTAGAGTTTGCATTGCAGTACGTCTTTGGCGTGATCTCCCCGAACACCAGTATGAGAAAGGTCATTATTCCCACTGCAATCCCCAGGCCGTCGTTTCCAAACAGCCGTATTGCCACGCTTGTCGCAAGCGCCGAGGCGCCCACGTTTACAAGGTTGTTTCCAAGGTTGACGCTTGACATCATCCAGCTCGGGTTGCTCTTTAGCTTGTCAAGCGCCTTTGCACCCTTGCGCCCGTTGGCAAGCAGCTGGGCCACCTTTGACTTTCTGACGTTGACGAGCGCGACTTCCAGCCCGCTGAAAAAACCCGACAGACCTATCAGTACTGCAAGCGTGAGAAGCTCAACCCAGAGGTCTACCATGATACCCTCCGGAAAATACTCCAATAGCAACAATGTCGAATATTCATCTAGTCTTTTGACACCATCTTTTGGCTGTACTGCCTAGACCCTGCCTGAATTTAACCTTTGATCCCGCCTGCAGGCTCAAAACCGCCCTTTCTGGCGCGTCATTTTCTGGGCGGCCTGGCAAACCTGTTTTTGGGATCCGAGTGATAGTTGACTGGCAGCATGGCGTCTTTTTGCCTCCCGGTAAGGACCCCCACCACGGTGTCGTCTTTTTTGATCATCTCCTCGCCTACCAGCTTTTTGATTCCGGCTATGGTGGAGCCTGATGCCATCTCGCAGTCAAAGCCGTTGAGGCCCGCAATGGACATGCCGTCTAGCATCTCCTCATCAGAGACCGTAGTGGCGACGCCGTCTGTGAACTCTAGCGCGCGCAGCCCCTTGAGGATGTTTGCCGGCCTGCCAATCTGTATTGCCGTGGCCCCAGTCTTTGGGCGGAGCCCCTCCCTCTCAAGGTGCAGATAGTACCGCTCGATGAGATCCTCGTTTGGATTCCCCCCGTTCCAGCGCAGGGACTCGCCTTCAAACATCCCGTTGTACAGATCAGACAGTGTGCTTGCGCCTTTGGCGTTAATCACCGCAATCCTTGGTATCTTTTTTATCCAGCCCCACCGGTGCAGCTCCATTAGCGCCTTGCCGCAGCTCGAAATGTTGCCGAGCGCGCCTCCAGGGTACACCAGCCAGTCGGGCGCGTCCCATCCAAGGTACTCTAGCGCCCTGAATGGTATGGTCTTTTGTCCCTCTATTCTAAACGGGTTGACAGAGTTTACCGTGTATCCTTGGCGGTTCTGGACCTCCTCCATGGACTTCCTTAGCGCGTCATCAAAGTTCCCGTCAACCTGGACTATCTGCGCCCCGAACTGGTACGCCTGGCTGAGCTTTCCGGGGGCAATCTGGCCTTCCGGTATGTATACGTCGCAGTCCATCCCCTCGTTTGCGGCAAACATTCCTGCCGATGCAGACGTGTTTCCCGTAGACGCGCAGATGATCTTTTTGACGCCTGCCATCTTTGCATGTGTAACTGCAGTAGCCATTCCGTTATCCTTAAAGGAGCCGCTCGGATTGTATCCCTCCGGCTGGAGCCATAGCGCATCGCCTGTCATGCCGGCAAACTCTGCTACCTTTGACATGTGGTACGGCTTTGACTGCCTGCCCTCTGCGCCATCAAGGGAGACCAGATATTTGGAGCACTGGGCATCATCTGCCATGTCTATCTGGCAAAAGTTGAGCAGTTCCCGGAACCGCCAGACCCCGCTCTCATTGAAGATGCTGTCCTGCGGGTTTCTGCGCTCATAAAAGACGTCCTTGAGGGCAGAGCTTGGGGAGTCCTTGTATGCGACGTCTAGCAGGTGGCCCTTTTCACAGTGGACCTCTGTGCGCCCTATCTCGTACTCGAGGCCGCATCTTGGGTTTATGCATTTTAGATACGAGCTGCCCTGCATCGCTCTTGGGGGCTCCTCTGATAATTTAAAGCAAATGTGTCGCGGCGCATTGCTAAAACTTAGATTAGAACGGAAACAGGACACGGCATGGTAAGCCGCAACGAGCATGTGAGGGGGATTCTTATCCAGATGCTAGAGTCCCATGACATTTTGCGTGATCCCGGGTACCACGAGGATCTCGACTTGGTCAAAAAGGAGCTGGTAAGAATCAACGGCTTTTTGAAGGTAATGCTCAAAAAAGGAGGCGAGGTCCAGTCCTCTGACTTTAGGTCCATTCGGGCAAAGTTTGAGCGCTATCTTGAGAACTATTACTTTGAAAAGGAGATTGACACAATGTCCACCCTGTACTCTGGCGATGTAGGCAGAATCAGAAGCATGCGGCTAAAGATACTAGAGGCACTCAACGAGCACAAGATGATCGACGATGCAAGAAGGCTAGTCGATGAGCTATGAGCGAGAAGAGATGCATCCTTTGCGGATGCCGGGATCACAGGCTGCTTGGGTGCCATAGACATATTGGCAAAAGGTGCGGCTGCTACAAGTGAGTCATTTCCGCTTTGGTCCTGACCTTTCGTGAAAGTTCAGGCAGCAAGAGCACTCTTTCTGAAAGCATTCTGAGGAATAGTGGTGCCCGCATATCCCGCATTCACAGCTTTCAGACATGGTTGTATTCTGGCATGTTTTGGAATATAACACATGCTATGGTTTTTGTTTAGTTTATAGTCAAAACGCGGGATCTTTGCTGGATCTTTTCTTGCCAGAACCGTCCTTTTCTTCCAGCTCTTTTTCCAGGGCCTCTGCCTTGCGCTCTACGGCCTTTATTATCTCCTGGATTAGGCCGTCAAGGTCGCTGTCTTCTGCCTGCGGCTCGACGTTGCCGGCAATCTCGTTTATCGTGTTTGATATCTCTGCGCTCACGTCCTCAAAGCTCTCCGGATCCTCATAGGCGGCATTGTACAGGTTTTTGAGGTTGTTTACATGGCCTATGACCTGATCAGTCAGCATTACCCTATAGTCAGTCCCGTTCACCTCGAATTCCTTTGAGCTCATAGCACACCTCGAATTCTTTTGTTTATAATGTTTTTCAGGCTCTGGTCAGGAGCATCAGAACACGATATAGTCCAGTGCAGACGCATCGCTGATGAGCCTTGTGTGCTTTGATCCCACCACGTATCCGTTTTTGATGTCGCTTGCAGGAACCCACCGGTTAGTCGAGGTATAGTGCCTCTTTTCTGCCAGCTCGCGCTCTATTGCCTCAATGTCAAACTCTGCCTCCTCTACCTGCTGCGTGGCAATGTGCTTTATGGTCACGAGGATCTTTGTCACCTTTACGCGGTCGCCAAACTTCCATTTTGACGGTGGAGCCTCGTCGGAGACTTCAACCACCTTTATCTTCATCTGTTTGTTTCCAAAGGCGTCATGGCTTACAAGCATCCGCTCGTCGGTAAACTCTTCATAGCTGACCCTCGAACCGGGCTCTTTTTCCAGTAGCGACGCGGGTTTTATCTCGTCGTTTTCTTTCGGCATTACTGCTAGTTCTCGCCTAGCACTTAAAAATGATCTGCCAATTCAACGATCTTGTCCTGTCTTAAAAGGCACGGGGCATTCCTTGAGTAAGATCGGCGTCCTTGTTCTGCCTGCCCTGGCATACAGCCTGCCGTCATACGTGCAGACGCAGTCCGTGATCTTTCGGCCACGGTCCCATATCTTATAGTATTCTCGCAGCTGCCTGCTCTCGTATTTTCCGGTACCAATCCTCTTCTTTGAGAGGAACTTGAATGCCAGCAGCACGTCTCTTTTTGCATACCTGTCAAAGGTGTCAATCCAGACCATGCACCTCTGAATCTGATCTGCCGGGACGTAAAGCGACGTGCCAGAGCCGGATTTTGCCTCTATGGTATACAACGTATCATTAATGGTGCTGACTGCCAGCACATCAGGCAGTCCAGTACTCGGGGATCCCAGCCTGAATGCGTTCCAGTTGTCTGCCCCTTTGAACCGCTTTACTATCGTATCCTCCCAGTGGTAGCCCCTCTGCCGGCGCAGTCTGGCCCCCTTTTTTCCGCCGTTGCGTGTCTTTGTGGATTTACGTCCGGGTATAGTCATCATCTTTGCCCTCATTAGGAATACCCTGTGCTCCTCTGGTTATAGAGAACGGGTAATTGTATAATAACCTAGAACCTGCCTGCCAGTGCGTTTATCAGTAGTACAGGCCCGGCATGATTCATGCTAGAGGAGATCGCAAAAAACCTCTCCGGTTTAAAGGCGGCGTTTGCCAAAGAGTATGCCGGCAGCGCCCACATACAAGAGATAATACCGGCATCGCCAGTGCACGGGTTTCCAGATCCCGCACACCTGGGCATGCTGCACGAGTTCGCAGAAAAGAACCCGCTGTATTCTGGCTCGTTTGAGCAAGATGTGGCAGGGGTCTGCTGTGTCGTATACGAGGGGGATATCGGGCAGTACTGGCTGGACAGTACAAAGCACGGCTCTAGCTGCCAGCCGTTTTATCCCACATGGATCACATCTGCGTACGCGCTCGCATGCATGGCAAAAAGACTCGGATACTGTGAGCTGGTGGATGTGGGCTCGGGGGACGGAAGAATTGCATACTGCGGGGCGGTGGCAGGGCTTGTCCCGTACAGCATTGAGATCGACGGCGCGCTGGCAGGACTGCAAAAAGAGATATCAGAATCCACCGGCATACGAATCAACCCCCGGTGCTGCGATGCGCTAGAGGCGGACTATCTGCAGATGAACCTAGAGAGGCCCGTCTTTGTCATCGGAGGGCTGGCCCAGATGGGAGGGGATATCCTGGCATCCGGGATAATTGAAAAGACACAAAAAATGTCAGGCGCCGGAGTGGTCCTTGCCGGAACATACTCCAAGAGGAGCCTGTCAGGAAGCACAGAGTACGGCGGATGGGGGGAGATAATCAAAAGATACGGCCTCGAGGTTACTAATACCGTCACGCTGCCCACGGTCTGGACGTTTGACCAAGAGACAGATACCCCGTACATTCATGCAAGGCTTGCGCACGGGGCCTACTGCACCTCGAAAAAATAGTCCCCATTACTAATGCCACACCTGCAGATACCCACCTTTTGGCCCACCTTTGGAGCGTCCCGGATTCCAGCCAGTATCCTGACATCTCCAAACTCCACCATGCAAAAATATTCCCCGTCTTTTCTTGAAAACTCTGCTATCGTCCCTGTATGATCTCCGTCTGAGAGTCGCACGGGGCCGAGGCACCGGCTGCAGTATGGTGTAGGAGGCCATACTGTTTTTTTGCAAGAGGCGCACTCTGGAATGCGAAATCTGCCCTCTGCAAGCTCGGATTCAAACGTCATCTCTCAAGCACCAGTACAGTCGATGACGTGCCGGCAGCAGACATGTTGTGTACGAGGCCCGTCCTGGCCCCGCCCACCTGCCTGCTTCCCGCGTCGGCGCGCAGCTGCTGTGTGATCTCCACTGCCTGCGCAATCCCGGTGGCTCCAAGCGGGTGCCCGGAGCCAATCAGCCCGCCGCGCGGGTTTATCATGCGGTTCTCAGTGTCATACATGTCACGCACCATGCCTGCCCCGCCTCCCGGGCCGCACAGTCCCATGGATTCGAGCGCCATTGGCTCGCATACGGAAAACGCATCATGCACCTCTGCAACATCAATGTCTTTTGGGGCATGACCTGCCATGCGCAGCGCGACATCTGCTGCAATTCGGGTGGATTCAAGCGAGCTAAATGACTCGCTCTTTGTAAATCCGGCAGACGCGGTCTTTTGTCCAATTCCTGCAATCCAAACCGGCTCCTTGGAGAGCCTTTTGGCGGCATCTTCGGATGCAAGTAGTACTGATGCAGAGCCGGTGCAGGGCCTAGAGCATTCCAGCAGCCGGATGTCGTCTGTGACTCTTTTTGACTCTATTACATCCTGTATGGTGCACGCCTTTTTGGACATGGCGTTTGGGTTGTCCCTTGCATGCCTGTGGTTCTTTACGGGTACCATTGCAAGCTGCTCTTCAGATATGGAGAATCTGCGCTTGTAGGATCTGGCAAGTATGGATGCCCAGAATATGGGATGCTTAAAGCCGCCTCTGGAACGGTCCCATTCAAGTACCTGTCCGGGGCTGTCGTATCTTTCTGCCCCGCTTACCAGCACCACGTCTGCAAGACCAGAGGCGATATACGAGTATCCAGATACCATGGCGTTTGTGCCAGAGTTGCACAGGTTCTCCACAGTATGGGCGATGTTTGGCCCGAGTCCGGCAGTTTCTGAGAGGATTGGAGCCAGGTATTTGGAGTTGCTGTTTGTGGAGACTAGCACGGCATCCACAGAGCCCCTGTCCGCATCACTGCCTTCAAAGAGATCCACTACTGATTCTAGCAGTACCGACTCGATGCTCTGATCGTCTCTGGTAAACGGGATGATGCCGCATGCCGCTATTCCCACCCGGGTCATGGTTCATACGTGGTGCAGGCGTGCCTAGTTTTCATTGTTTTGATTGGCCCCGCTGCGGATCAAAGGTCTTTATGAATAATCCAAAAGAGTCAGATACGTCTCCGACTGGATTGAACTGGAGTATGGGCAGGTCGACTCTCGCCTCTGCAAACCTGCCTAGCTGCATTTTGCATTCGTCAGGAGTTCCGGCTATGCACAGCGAGCGCACCATGGAATCGGGAACCATCTCGTGGCATGACCGGATGCCGGATTTTTTGTACTCTTCTAGTATGGATGCAGTCTCGCGCTCAAAGCCGTTTGCCGCCAGAAACTCACGGTAGATTCTGCCAACAGAGACGTAAAATGCCAGGGTCTTTTTGGCTCGCGTCATGGCCTTTTGGGAATCATCTGCAACGCTGGTAATTATCTGGCACGAGACATCTATCCTTTTTTTTGAGTGCATTTTTTGAATGGTCTTTTTCATCTCGTCTAGCGGGCGCAGATAAAAAATGGCGCCATCACCCAGCTCCCACGCAAGGTCGATCATCGCAGGATTGACTGCCGCCAGATATATCGGAACCTGCCTTTTGGGGCGCACCAATAGCGCAAAGTCCCGGAGGTGGAATATCTCCCCGGAATAATCCACCTTGTTCCCAGACAGGGCAAGCCTGACTATCTCGACGTATTCCCGCATCCTGCGTAATGGCCTTTGAAACTTTGATCCGTGGAATGATTCGACTATGGGCGGGCTGCTTGTTCCAAGGCCCAGCACCAGCCTGCCGCCAGAAAGCGTGTCTATGGTGGCAGCCCCCATTGCAATCGTGGCAGGGCTCCGCGAATAGATGTTGATTATAGACGAGCCGATTCTGGGCTTTGTAGACTCCCGGGATACTGCTGCCAGCATTGCAAAGTTTTCCATCCCCCACGTCTCTGGTATCCAGACGGTATCAGTAGAGTCCGGGAGCCTTTTTGAGCACTCTAGAACCTGCTCTACTGTAAGCAGCGAGCCCAGACTATACGAGATACGCATGGGGAGGCTATGTATGGCGGATATTTAGCGTATCTGTTTTAGCAAGAGGTTAATTTTGATTGAGATGGGAGGTAATTATCGCAGGCGGGGCATGTAAGGCATGAACAAAGATCAAAATACCTCAGCAGGCAGGTTTTGGGGCGATGCCACAAAGTATGCCCTTGCCGGGGGAGACGCGCCGTTTGTAGAAGAGGTTGCATACGTAATGGTTACACTGCACAGGACCTAGGCGTCAGAGCCCCATTTTTTCAATGTGCGCAGAGCACTCCTCTGCATCCTTGAACGAATCAATAGAGTACCATCTGGCCT
>RHFB01000057.1 GCA_003724285.1 Nitrosopumilus sp. H13
TCCACCTGAATCCACTTGTTCTTGTGAAATACCTGCGTGTGGTTGTTTGTCGTGCTGTAAAAATTATCGGGCATTACGTGGTTTTTTGGAGCCCTCTTGAGATGTATCTCGCCTTGAATCTTGGATACTGCCCCCTCCCTGTATATGGTTGCAAGTATCTTCCCAAGGTGCTTTTTGTCCCTGCCGGTAACCAAGAGCCTAGCGTATGACAGTTCTTTTTTTTTCTTGCCGATGCTTATCTTCTGCACCTGGAACTCGCCGCTGAGATCCATTATCTTGTCAAAGATTTTGGTGAGGATCAGCGAGTCGATCAGATGGCCGCTGACTTCTATCTCTTGGGAATGGCTGCTCATTTTACTAGTATCTGCCCCATGATAACTAAAAGCTTGCCCTTTGTATCATACGGGAAGTATTACCTTGCCTTCAAACTTTGGAATGCCGTCTGCCACCAGCTGCCTTTCCATGACTTTTCTCTGCCCGCCTGTGACCCCCTGGACCAGCGTCTTTGAGGAGCCGTTTTTATCCACCAGGGCAAGAATGTACCCGCTGTCATCAGTCAGCACAAACCCGGATGACTCGTCTACAAACGCATAAAGGCTCTCCTCGCCGACTGGCTCCCACACGTCGGTCTTGTTGTCAGTAAGGGCCAGTGCAGGCATTGCTCGCCCGTCTGCAACCTTGTTTAGGTACTCCCTTGCCTCTGCAACGCGACTCTGTCCGAGCTTGAGGGCCTGAAAGTACTGCATGCATATCACTACTCATGCGCGACTATAAAAAGTGTCCCGGAAGTCATGTCTCTAACTGCTCTAGCAGCCTGCCGATAATCCCCGCATTTTCCTTGCGCTCTTTGAGAATCTCCCCGAGGCGCCCCCCGTCCTGCTCATTTGCAAGCAGCCGGAAATACTCGTCATCAAGATCGCTATTTGCCTGAAACCTCTTGACTACCTCAAACAGTATCCCGATCACCTGCTTTTGCGCCTCGATGATCTCTTCTTCGGGCACTATCTGTCACCTGTGATCTCATCTAACAGACTTGCCAGTCCGGGATCCTCAATACCATCTTTTGCAGACGCAAAAAAAGCCCCGAGCTTCTCCTCTGGCTGACCCTGCTCCCCGTAGAGTCTTGCCTGGAGCGCCATCTCTATCTTGTCAATCTGATGCACCATCTTTGCCTCGGCAGTTTTGCCCTCTGTGTACTCTTTCCATATCTGCACGTACTGTTTGCGCGCAGATTCAGGCAGCATGCCGACAATCCTTGCAAATGCGTCGTCTTCTGCGCGCGCCTTTTCGCGCCTGTCTGTCTGTCCGGGAGTGAGATCCCCCGTGATGGATTCTGCCAAGTCGTGCAGCAGGGCCATCTTTATTATTTTTTCAGAGTCGTGCCTCCCAATGTCAGAAAACACCATGCAGATTACGGCGACTAGATAAGAGTGATCTGCAACGGACTCGGAATTGCTCATCCCGAGCTTTTCAACCCATCCCTGTCTGGGGGTGTTTTTGAGGTTTGCCGCAGCCTTGAAAAAATCAAGCATCATGCGTCATTGCCTGCCTCTACTAATGAGTTTTCATATTCAAAACATATAGCCGATTGGCGCATATGCCTTTGTATGAAGATATACACAAAGACCGGGGACGGCGGGGATACTGGCCTGCAGGGAAATCTTCGCATCTCAAAGTCCCATCCGAGAATCATGGCATACGGGGCAGTCGACGAGGCAAACTCCTCGATCGGCTTGGCGCTCGCAGGAGAGATTGACGGGGATATCAGAGACGTACTGCTGATGATCCAAAACGAGCTGTTTGTAGTGGGCGCTGATCTCTCAAATCCGAACACCAATGATATGAAAAACAGGGTCACACTAGAGATGGTTCAGAGGCTGGAATCGCACATTGATGCATTTGAATCTGAGCTTTTGCCGCTTGGCAACTTTATCCTGCCCGGAGGAAGCACCGCGGCGTCGCTGATTCATCATGCCCGGACAGTTACAAGACGGGCCGAGACCCTGACCGTACTGCTAAGCGAGACTGACGAGATCAACTCCAACTGTATAAAATACCTCAACAGGCTCTCTGACCTGCTTTTTGTAACGGGACGGCTTGCAAACAAGAGAAACAGGGTAAAAGACGTCCCATGGCATCCCTGATCCCGTATGATTAAAAGTGCCGCGGGCGGGATTTGAACGCGCGACAGCTCGGTCTTCAGCCGAGTGCTCTCCCGGGCTGAGCTACCACGGCACTTGAAGAAATGCGTCATGTTGAGGGATTAAAATGTGTCCCCGTACAGATCGCTATACTTTGTGGATCGCCCCAACCTGATAAATCGCATAGGTACTCTCAGCTTACTGTGTGTTGAAAAAATTTCTGCACAATCTTTAAAAGTTAGCCTCTCTTTTTGACTTTCGACATTCATGGCTGTAAAGAAATCAGCAAAGAAAAAGGCAGCTGCCAAGCCGGCAAAGAAACCCGTAAAAAAGCCCGCGCCCAAAAAGGCAAAAAAGCCAGCTGCCAAGCCCGTAAAAAAACAGGCAAAGAAACCCGTAAAAAAGCCCTCAAAAGCCGCCAAATCAAAGGGTTCCAAAAAGGCGGCAGGAGGCTCGTTTGACATGGGTATCGTCATAGTTGATGATAACGTCGAGATAGACCGCGAACGCGTCAACGAGGAGAGGCGGGCCTACCTAGAGGAGGCACGCTCCCAGGATGCCTCAGACTAAATGTTTATCCATAGCTATCACATATACAACTCATGCGTGCTCTGTGCATGATAATGGTAAAGGCCGGCAAGGTGGACTCTGTGGTGGAGATACTGCGGAAAAAACGCAAGGCGGCAAAGCAGATCATGATCGTCACCGGAAGGGCAGACATCTGCGTGATGCTCCAGGGGACCCTTGATGAGCTCAACGGCATGGTGATAGACTTTAAAAAGATCGACAACATTGTCGCCACAGAGACCCTCATGGAAGTGGAGGTAAATCTGGGATGGTAAGGGCGATAATACTTGTAAAATCCCCCAAAAAGCTCATAGCCGCAAGGCTGCGCAAAGTCGCGTCTATCTCTGACTCTTTTCCCACAAGCGGCCAGTTTGATGCCGTAGCCGTGGCCGATGTAGAGGCGCTTGTTCAGATTAAAGAGGTGGCAAACCAGATCCAGAGGATAAACGGCGTGGAGAGGACTGAGACCATGATCGAAGTTCAGTGACAATGGATTTTTAAAGAACTCTAGTATAGTCCAAGCATGAACATCAAAAAGGTGGGAAACGTGATTCTGGCAGTAAAGGACATCGACAAGTCCATCCATTTTTACCACGAGATCATAGGTCTTCCAATCAAGAACCAGCGGCGGGCATGGGTGGATCTGGGAACGTCTGGCGCGCTGCTCAGTCTGCATCCTGCCTCGCTGACTGCGCAGCATATTGGAAGCTCAATTGAGAACGGAATCACCATAGGCTTTCTTGTGGGGGACGTAAAGTCCGCAGTAGACGAGCTGCGAGAAAAGGGCGTAACGATTTACCGGGATATAGTAGACAAGGATGCAGGCAAGAACGCAGTCATTTTAGATCCAGACGAATACCTGATCTCTCTGTTTGAGCCAAACTTTGATGACAGTGCCCAGCAGACAAGCGGGTATCAGGGATTTACGCCTGCCTAGTGGCAATCTTTTTGATTTTTGCCACCACTCCGGCTAGGTTCTTTTCCTTTTTGCTTATTGACACATAGTACGTGGCACTGCCATTGTGCACCAGTACTACGAAGACCTTTTGATGCACCAAGATGACGTGATCCAGCGCGCCCATCTTCTTTGCGCTGTTCTTTCTCTGAGCCATCATTGTAGATATTACAAAGAACTCGTTTTTTACCTCCATCGGCCCCAGCAAAAGCTTTGCAGACGGACTAGCGACCCCGGTCAGAGTCCTGCCGTATGCGTTTATCACGCCGGCATACCTGATGTTCTTTGATATTTTCAGCACGGCCTGACAGTGCTTTTTATGCATTGCAAGCATCCTCTTCCATCTCTCTGCCGGAGTTCCCATGTGATGTGGTTCTATTCTGAAATTAATAAGCATTCTTATCTGTTGTGAGGCTGCCGGTTCCAGACATGAATTCCTTGTGGATCTAAAAAACTGCCTGCATGGGGCAATGCAGTTGCGGCCTGATGATGCCCGGAATAACTGGACATCTGTTGATTCCATGCAGATCCCGGCAATCATATTGTCTGTCAACTAGATGGCGCTGATCTGCATCAGTGACTCTGGCTTGCCCTGATCTAGTCTTTTGAGCTCTTTTGCTCGAGCTTTTTTCGCAGCTCTGCGTTCTCCCTTTGAAGCCTGTCTCTTTCTGAATACAGGGCGGTAACAGAGCCGTCCTTTCCATAGAGCGGATGTCCGGGAGGAACAACTGCCGATCCCATTGCCAGCAGTCCTGCCGCATGCTGGCGGTACATCTGCCTGAATCCCTGCAGTTTCTGGCTTGCAGAGTCGGCCTGCTGTGAGAACTGCTCTTTTGCAGAATTGTCATAAATTCGGAACATTGGATGAACCAGACCTGGAGGCAGTCTTGGGAACTGTAGTGCCATGTGCGGCATATCAGGGTCTAGTCCGTAGATTCCTCTGAGGTGCCTTGTAGCCATATCCTCCATACCAGTCCTCCATCCCTAGGCATATTTCTGCTTTGCCTTGGGCGTTTGATATACTCGATAGTGAAATTCGGGGCGTTTTTACTCAATTTGAGCTGATCGCAGATCCTTATAGATTTCCTGTTTTGATCGCTGATCGCATGGCTGGATCAAAAAAGACCTGTCTTAGGTGCAAGCGGAACATTGAGGAGGGGGACCTCCACAAGATCGTAATCTATGTGATACAAGACAGGCTTTCAGAGCACCACTACGAGCACATCGAGTGCCCTGGCAGGTTTACCGTGTAAAAATTTGTGTCAATGTATCTGGTCGGACTCTTCATGTTCAAAGACCCTGTAGACCTTTCCGCTTGTCCTGGAACGGTACTTCCATTCGTCGTTCTTCCAGATGATCTCTGAGAACTCTTGCTTCATGTCGGGGTGCAGCCTCTTTTCCACGTCCTCTCCGATCAATATCTGGTTTGGCTTTGCCATTCCCTGTATCTTTGCGGCTATGTTCATGGCGGGCCCCATCAGATCCACATGGGAGTGTTTTGCATCCGCCCCGTACCTTACCACGATGTTCTGGCCGTAATCGACACCCACCTTTACCATCAGATCCGGATAGTCGTACTGGTTGAGAATTGGGTTGATTCCCTTTTGAATCACTGTAATCATCGACTTTGCGCAGCTGATCGCATTGTCTGCGGCAAGGGGCCCGCCCCCCTCTGCAACAAAGTACCCTATTACGGCATCGCCTACAAACTTTAGGACAAACCCACGATGCTGCCTTATTACCATGGCCATCTCCTGTGAGAAAGAGCTGACAATGATTGCAATCTTTTCTGCGGGCATCTCTAGGGTCATCGTGGTGGATCCGACTAGATCCACGTACAGCACCACCATGTCAAGCGTTGCAAAGACGTTCTTTCTGAGAAAGCGGTCAGACTCGTCTACTATTCCCGAGTACTCGTACCCCTTTTTGAGCGATCCCCACACGCGCTTTTGTATCTCTAGTATCATGCTCTCAGAGTCAAGCACCTCTTCCCCGCGCTTGCCAAGAAGCATGTCTACTAGGCTGTTCTCGTCTCCTTGTTCTGGCAGGTTTTTTGCGCCCTGTTTTTTCTCGTTTTCATCCATCTTCATGCCCTCCTATTCCAGGGGAAAGTCGATGCCGCAGTGCGGACACTTGCCCCTCTTTCCCCTGTATTTTTTATCATAGTACTCTGCAATCTCGTTATTACAGTTATTGCATCTGATTTTAAATTCTCCCATGCCTAGAACCGGAACTTGATATATTTAGGCATATTTGTCGATTTTCGTCTGAAATCGTATAAACCCCCTTTTAGGCGGCATGGCATTAGTGAAGGTTTAATGAGAGCAAAAGCAGGGAATTTCTCGTGCGGCTAGGTACAAAGTCCTCTGACGAGTTCATCTGCATGCTAAACCGCAAAAACGACTCGATAGGAGGGCTGTTTTTGGCAGAGATGACTGCCATGACCGAGATGATAGAGGCAAAGGTGATGCTGGGTGACTCTACAGTGACGACTCAAAAGACGTTTGATCCGAAACGAATCGAGGACTTTTTTCAGAGGATCGGTTCTAGTCTCAACAATTGGTCAGTCCAGGGCGTCTCCACCTCAAATGACGAGGGACTCCGCAGAATCTTTTCAAAGTTTGAGACAAGGATAGGAAGCTACCTGCTCTCCGGCCACGTCTCTGTGCAGTTTCATGTGCTGCTCTACTACAAGCCCGTCCAGCGCGTAATCGAGTGCCAAAAGGAGCTTTCAGATATTATGAACACCACAAAGGACGGAGAGCAGCAGATGTCAGACCACGGCGACCAGGTGGTGCTAGACAAGCTAGAGGCGATGGGCTACAAGGACTTTGATCACCAAAAGCTTTTTGAAGTGTTTTACGAGAACGACGAGTTCCGTGAAAAGGTATACGCAGAGATACAAAAGGATTCAGGGGCAGACTTTCAAAAGCTTTTGGAGAAAAAGACCCAGCTCTTTGGCGAGCTCGACTCACTGCTAGTCGAGACGTACCAGACCGTGCCGATATTAATTGATGATGCAAGGCTAGTTACCGGGGAGGAGGGCTGCCTGTGCACCTTTGATCTAGAGTTTGTAAAAAACGACAGCAAGCAGGGCATATTTGATCCAAGAAAGATGTCTGATCGCGTCAAAAGCGAGATCTGCCGCCATCTAGACGAGTTTGAAAATATCCTAAAATCTTAGGCCAGGGGATCGGAAAGTGGGATAAATCCCGGGGGGAGTTTCCGACCCCCTGATATACCCTGACCAAAATTTCCAAACTATTTAGGCATTCCCGCCAATCTACGCACAAAATTTGACACATGGCGCAGCTTTTGCATAGAAGAAGTCAAATACGCGGAAATACCAGCACCATCTCTGATGAACCTCACATACGACGAGATAAAAAAGGCGGACTCGATGCGGGGCGGCGAGATAAAAAAGACGCCGCTGATCCACTCGCCTGCATTCAGCGAGATCACAGGATCCGAGGTATACCTCAAGGCAGAGTTCCGGCAAAAGACCGGCTCTTTTAAAATCCGCGGGGCATACTACAAGATCCTGTCTCTCTCTGACGAGGAGAAGAAGCGCGGCGTGGTGGCAGCATCTGCAGGGAATCATGCACAGGGCGTGGCGTTTGCCTCTGCTCTTGAAAAGATACGGTGCACCATTGTAATGCCAAAAAACGCCTCGCCTGCAAAGGTGGTTGCCACACGCGGGTATGGGGCAGATGTGATTCTAGAGGGTACTAGCTATGACGAGTCGCACGCAAAGGCAAAAGAGATCTCAGAGAGCACGGGAGCCATCATGATCCACGCATTTGATGATCCCCAGATCATGGCCGCCCAGGGCGTCATTGGGCTGGAGATACTAGAGGACCTGCCAGATGTCGACGAGATATACCTGCCGATAGGGGGCGGGGGCCTTGCAGCGGGAATACTCGTGGCAGTCAAGGAGAAGAATCCGAAGGTCAGAATAGTCGGCGTCCAGTCTAGCTCATTTTCTGCAATGTACGAGTCAGTAAAGCGCGGCTCTAGGACAGAGGCGGGCGGCAAGAGGACTATTGCAGACGGGATATCCGTCAAGAGCCCGGGACAGCTTACATTTGAGATCATAAACAAGCTTGTAGATGAAATAGTGCTGGTAGATGACACAGAGATTACAAAGGCGATGTTTCTGCTGATGGAGAGGATGAAGTTCGTAGTAGAGCCGGCAGGGGCGGCGAGCCTTGCTCATCTGATCTCAAAAAAACCAGCTCCCGGAAAAAAGGTGGTGGCAGTACTTGCGGGGGGAAACGTGGACATGTATCTTCTCGGGCAGATAGTCGACAAGGGGCTTGCCGCAATGGGCCGCCTGCTCAAGCTGTCCATACTGCTACCTGACAGGCCGGGTGTCTTTAAGGAGATTGTAGATGAGATCACCCTTGTGAGCGCAAACATTGTAGAGGTGGTTCATGACAGGCTCAGCTCGGAGATCAGCGCCGGATCGGCAGGCGTGACACTGAGTCTGGAGACGCAGGGAAAAGAACAGTCAGACCAGCTTATCGAGGCTCTGCGTAAAAAAAACATCCAGTTCAAGCTGCTGACCTAGCTGAATTTTTTCCTGGCAAACCTTGCAAGCCCTTTCTTTTTGAGCTGCTTTGACTCTTTTACCACCGCGTCGTGCTGTTTTGACTTGTGCCTGCTCAGTTTCTTTTTCAGGGTGGGAAACTCGTTTGCAAGCATCTTTGCTGCGTATATTCCCGCATTGCCTGCCTTGTTGACCCCCACTGACACCACGGGGGAGCCAGAAGGCATCTCTGTGATGGATAGCAGCGAGTCAAGTCCGCCAAACGCTGAAAATTTAGAGTCTGTCTTTTTCTGGTGTTTGTCATTGTATACCAGGATGGGCACGCCTATCACGGGTATGGTAGTGTGCGATGCGATCATGCCGGGCAGATGGGCGGCCCCGCCTGCTCCTGCTATGACCACCTTGAATCCAGAGTCCTCGGCGTGCCGGGCGTACTCGTCTAGTCTTGCAGGCGTCCTGTGCGCCGAGATTATCTGATCCTCGTGCTTTACGCCAAACTCGTCTAGTATCTCTGCTGCCCCGCGCATTATCCTGCTGTCAGAGCTGGATCCCATGATGATCCCGACAAGCGGCTTTTTGGAGTATGTCATGTATTGTGTGGGAAGTGGCGGTAAATAATGATAGCTATGTGCGCTGCCGCAGGTCAGCTATACCTGTTATTAACAGGCCTGCCGTGTCTGGTGTGATGGCAAGGGTTCTTGGGATAATAGGGGGCGGACAGCTCGGCATGATGATCACAGAGGCTGCAAAAAAGATGCCAGATCACATCTCAAGGGTGGTGGTTTTGGATCCCACCAAAGGGTGTCCGGCATCCCAGGCAGGAGCCGAGCAGATTATAGCGGACTTTAAGGATCAGAATGCAATTATTCGTCTGGCCAAAGAGTGCGACATTATCACATACGAGATAGAGTCGGGGGATGCAGATGTGCTAGAGTCAGTCATGAACACGGCAGAGATAAACCCGCTGCCAGAGACGCTCAGGACAATCCAGGACAAGCTGCTGCAAAAGACCTTTTTGCTAGAACACGGCTTGCCTGTGCCAGAGTTTACGGCCGTGGAGACGCTTGCAGACGTCAGGCAGGGCCTGCAGAACTTTGGGATTCCTGCCGTGCTAAAGGCCAGAAGGGACGCCTATGACGGCAGGGGGAACTTTGAGATCAAATCAGAGTCCCAGGCAGGCGAGGCATTTGAGTATTTTGAGGGGCGCCCGCTCCTGCTTGAGCGGCATGTTCCGTTTGTGATGGAGGTCTCTGTAATTGCCGCGCGCAACACGGCAGGCCAGATTGCAACGTACCCGCTAGTGGAGAACATACACGAGGAGGGCATCTTGCGCCAGACGATAGCGCCTGCCCGGGTCCCAGATGACGTGGCAAAAAGAGCTCAGCAGATAGCAGAGGAGACGATGGGAGTATTCAGGGGTGCTGGCGTCTTTGGAATAGAGATGTTTCTCACAAAAGACGACGGGATACTAATCAACGAGATCGCCCCCCGGGTGCACAATTCAGGACACCACACGCTCCAGTCGAGCGCGACATCACAGTTTGAGCAGCATCTGAGGGCAGTACTTGGAATGGACCTTGGCAGCACCGAGCTGCTCTGCAATGCCGTAATGTACAACATCTTGGGTCCCGAGGGGTTCAAAGGCAGGTATGTTTCGCCGGGGATATCCGGCGACGGGCTGCATCTAAAGATGTACGGCAAGGAGATCTCAAAGCCTGCTAGAAAGCTTGGACACCTCAACATTGTAGGCGGAAAATCAGCAGATCTGCTGCAGAGACTAGACGGGTTTTTAGACGATGCAGTGGTGCGTCCTGCCTGACTAGATTTATTAATTGACATGGCAGACACACGGCATGGCGCTAGGGGCTGCAATAGCAATCACCGGGATCTCGATCATACTGCTGTCAATATACGGGGCAGACGTTATAGTCGGGTTTACTTCTGAATCCGGAGAGGGCTTTATCCCGTTTGATCACAAGACACGGGGCATAGGGCTTGGCCTTCCCGCCCTGATACTGCCCATTGTCGCCTACTTTATCTCTAGAAGGGAGCCGTCTAGTGGCCTTGGTGGCATGATAATTGCGGCAGGAGCCATGATCATAGCGGGGGGTGTAGTGGTGCTCGTCAATGCAAATCCAGCAGAGGTTGCAGACTCTGGCAGAAACGTAGTCTCAGAGACTGCGCCCCTGATTGTTGCAGGTTTGGTGCAGATTGGGCTCGGGGCGCTCAAGATCAAAAGGTCCTAGGAATGCCGTCTTGCGCAAAATGCAGCACTGATGTAAAAAAGGTCTACAACTGTGATCATACGGGCTATGAAGAGTACTGTGTTAACCACTGCTACCGGCTCTGTATGATCTGTAGGTGCTAGACAGGTGTTAGACATGTTTTAAAATAAATTTTCATATACCCCAAAGACATCTCTAATCATGTTGAAGGCAGTAATTCTTGCAGGCGGGTTTGGAAAACGACTCAAGCCCATCACCGACTATGTCCCAAAGCCCCTGGTTCCAATACGGAACATCCCTAAGGGAGGCAGTAATTTGCACAGGCTACAAAACAGAGCAGCTCAAAGATCATCTTGCCAGAGATGCGTCCAGAGTCGACATCACTATATCCGTTGAAAAGACACCACTTGGAACTGCCGGCGCCATAAAAAAAGCCGCAAAGACTATCAAAGATGACTCGTTTGTAGTGATGAACGGCGATGTGATAACTGACATCAATATCAAAAAGATGCTCGGGACTGCAAACTCTGTAGCCGCTGTCCCCCTGAGGACAAAGTTTGGAATCATGGATGTCAATAACGACATGATAGTAAGATTCAGGGAGAAAAAAGAGATCCCGGATCTGTGGATGAATGCGGGAATCTATCATCTCCAAAAAAGTGCAGTCCGGGATCTGCCTGCCAAGGGAGACATTGAAAAGACATTCTTCCCAAAGTATGCAAAGGCAGGCCGGCTTGCCGTCGTGAAATTCAAGGAGGCCAGATGGTACTCTATTGATTCGTTCAAGGATGCAGAGGAGTGCTCTGCGCACATTGAAAAAATGGGGCTCTGACGCCTAGGTCCTGTGCAGCGTGACCATTACGTATGCGACCTCTTCTACAAACGGAGCGTCTTCCCCGGCAAGGGCATACTTTGTGGCATCGCTCCAAAACCTGCCTTCTGAGGTATTTTGATCTTTGTTCATGCCTGACATGCACAACCTGCGATAATTACCTCCCATCTCAATCAAAATTAACCTCTTGCTAAAACAGATACGCTAAATATCCGCCACACATAGCCTCCCCATGCGTATATCGTATAGTCTGGGCTCGCTGCTCACAGTAGAGCAGGTTCTAGAGTGCTCAAAAAGGCTCCCGGACTCTACTGATACCGTCTGGATACCAGAGACGTGGGG
>RHFB01000027.1 GCA_003724285.1 Nitrosopumilus sp. H13
AAAGGTGGCCGCCCTAGAGCAGGCCATCGCAGACGGTGACGCAGAGGCGGCCAAGGAAAACTTTCACGCCGCGATGATGATATTCAAGGAGATCTCTGGCAAGGAGTGGCAGGACCGTCCGTCCAATGTGGGCAATGACGGCTCGGACGGTCTCTCCGGACTGCTTGCAAGGATGCAGGCATATGCGGACAATCTAGAGCTAGTCGCAAAAAAGAACAGCGTGACTGTGGACTTTGCGGGACTAGACAGGCTGTTTGCAAGGGCGTCACAGCAGGTCGCAGACGGCCAGCCCGATGCGGCGCTCAAGACCATCCACGAGGCAAAAGAGACGATCAAGATGATAAACAAGGAGATCCGGGGCGAGGTCTCAGAGCACGGCTCAAAGCGCTCCCTGGCATATGCGGCAAAATACATCGAGCGGCTAGACGGGATGATTGAAGAGTCAAAAGAACGCGGAGCAGCAGACCAGACGGTAGCGCAGCTCCGGGCGGATCTTGACACGGCAAGGGAGACCCTTGAGATGATAAAACAGCATGTAAAAGACGGCAAGCCACACGATGCAGGCGAACTGCTCCGGGATCTTGCAAAGCAGCTGCGCAGCATAAAGGCGGCCCTTGGGTCATAAACTTCATATACATTTTCCAGACAGCAGTGGTATGGCATCCAAGGTCATCTCGGTAGGAGTGGCAATTCCCATGATTGTAGTGGGCAGCCTGATGGCCTTGCTGTGGGCCCCGCTTGAAGGGGGACTGCGCCCGCAGGTGGAGCTGATTGGAAGCACCATAGGCATACTGGGGGTGGCATTTTTCATCTCTGGGCTGTTTTATGCCAAAGAGCCCGCGCTGCACTAGAAACTCATTGAATAAATAATCATGCCAGTCATGGTCATTGCTTGAAGGTAAGACTGTCCGAGGTATTCACGTCAGTGGAGGGGGAGGGAATCCTGTACGGGACAAAGACCCTCTTTGTAAGGCTTGCAGGGTGTCCCTTTGGCTGCTTTTACTGTGACACGCCAGAGTCGCTCCCGCCTGACTCCGGGACAGAATATTCAATCGAGGATGCAAACCGGCTTGTAGACTCGAGCCTCAAAAGCAACACCTACAAGGTCAACTTTACGGGAGGCGATCCGCTGATCCAGCACGAGGCAGTTGCGCTGCTTGCAAGAAACGTGCAGGAAAAAAAGATCCCGACCTACCTCGAGTCATCCTGTTTTGATGCAGACAGGTTCAGGCATGTCCTGCCGTTTATTGACATAGTCAAGATCGAATTCAAGACGCGCGACTCGGAGTTTGTAGATGCGCCGCATCATGCAAGGCTGGTCGGCCAGGCGGCAGGCTGCCTCCGGGCATCACTCGAGTCGCAAAAGACCACCTATGTCAAGGTGGTGGTAAGCTCAAAGACCAAGGCAGGCGAGTTTGAGGATCTAGTACGCGCCATATTTGACGCCGCTCCGGGGCAGATAGACGGGTTTGTCATCCAGCCCACATACGGCGTGGCCGAGCCTGCGCTGGATCTGCTTATGGAGCTGTACGATGTGGTGTATCCGCACTACGGGCAGGTCCGGGTGGTGCCGCAGCTGCACAAGTTCATCGGAGCCCCGTAATCTCAAAAGATCCGTTTAAATTCAAATACCTGCAGAATCCTGTGAGGACTGATGGACGAAGAACGTGTAAAAAAACTCGTGCGCGAGCTGATCATAGAGGTGGGCGAGGATCCCACGAGGGAGGGTCTCCGCGAGACCCCGCGAAGAATCGCAGACATGTATGGGGAGATCTTTGCCGGATACGACTCTGACTCGGAGCTGTCAGTCCAGTTCTCAGAGGACTCTGACACGGTGATTGCGCGCGACATCGAGTTCTACTCGATGTGCGAGCACCACATGCTGCCGTTCTTTGGAAGGATTCACATTGCATACTCGCCTGACGGACGCGTGTTCGGGATATCAAAGCTGGTCAGGCTGGTCGAAAAGTACTCCAAAAGGCTGCAGATTCAGGAGAGGCTTACCCGTAATATCGCCGACGAGCTGTACTCAAAGGGGGTAAAGGGCGTGGCAGTCATAGCCGACGCAGAGCACCTCTGCATGAAGATGCGCGGGGTACGCAACGGCGCCACCCTGTCCTCGTCTGCGTTCCGGGGCTTGTACGAGAACAAGGAGGAAAAAGAGGGCGTGCTGGCACTTATCAGAAGGCAGTCGGGTTCATACCTCTGAAAAAATTAAATAATCAGCAGTATGGAGGCCAGATATGGGAGTGCATTCCAACATCCACATTCCAAGCGAGTCCTTTCCCCACTGGATTTGGTACGCAGTAGAGTGTGTAATCGTCCTGGCGGTGTCCCTTTTGGTATCAAGGGAGATAACAGACTCGATTGAAGGACTGGCAGCAGACGTGCAAAACTATATCTTTATGGGAATTGTCGGCATTGTCTTTCTTACATGGTACATTGGAATCAGGGGCTTTGTACTCAAAAAGAGGATTCTTCAAAGCAGGTACTAGCGCAGGTACCGGGTCTTGTCTGTCACGCCGGCATCCTCAAAGGCGCTCTTTCTATTGTTACATGACTCGCACGCGCCACAGTGGTGTCGCTTGTCCAAATAACAGCTCCATGTGCGAAATATCGAGTCCCCGAGAAGCCTCATACCTGCGCCTATCAGCTCGCCCTTTGATAGGCCCTCCATGTACGGGGACCACAGCCTGATTTCCCTGCGCAGTCCCTGCCTTATCCCGTCTGCCTCGCCAGAGTTAAACGCGGCCTCGATCTTTTTCGCAAAGGCCGGCCTGCAGTCCGGATAATTTCTATCCCCCGTGTGCGCGCCGTATGCCACAAGCGACGCCCCGAGCGTAAATGCCCACGCGGACGCAATCGAGAGAAACACCGCGTTTCTTATGGGGACCACTATGGAATAGTCAAACTTTCCCGGGATCTTTTTTTTTGGGCTGGTCAGCGCGTTAGAATCGCCGTACATGGCTTTCATAAAGCCGATATCCACGACACGATGCTGCTTCAGGCCCAGCCTTTTCGCAAGTAATCTAGACGCGGTGATCTCCCTGCCCGCCTTTTGCCCGTATGCAAACGTAATGCCGTACAACTCGTATTTTTTTTT
>RHFB01000086.1 GCA_003724285.1 Nitrosopumilus sp. H13
CATCTAATGACTCCCATACAGACGCAGTCACTGTGTATTCCCCGGGTCCGGCCGGAACCCACGATATGGCAGGCTCAAATGTCTGGCCTGAAAGAATGCGTCCTGTAATCCATGCAAGGTACACTGTGGAGCCGTCCCCGTCTCTTATCTGCATGACGTATGCAAAGTCCTGATCCACTCCCTGCCGGTTTGAGATCTCACTTGTTATGGTTGCCTGCCGGCCAGCATCAATCCCGACAGTGCCAGATACATCCAGCGTCCGGAGATCTGCAATGGAGATTCCGGGAGCCGGGCCGGACTCTACGGATACTGTCCTAAAAGAGCCGCCGTACCCTATTGCAAACTCTGCGCCCCCGGTGCGCAAGTTGGCGGCGCCAAGCCTGTCCGTATTGGTAAATATCCCAGAGTTGGGCGCAGTCTCGCGTACTGTGACAAGCGAGCCTGCAATTGATGGAAGCAGCGTGCTGTCTTGCAGGGCGTTATCCATAAACACGGCTCCCGGCGGGGCAGTCTCCAGCATGCCGTTTTTGCCAAACCCGGCATCACGCAGTATTCCGCCGTAGTGGTATATCAGATCCGGGTCGACTTTTACCACCGTCCCGTTTGTCTTTGCAATGCTTCCCGTCTCATCAAAGATGCAGCTGTACACCTCGCCGCTGCCGTCTGCATCAAAGGTCCACGCATCCACGTTTGTCGGATCCACGTTTAGCAGGCGGTCTTTGATTGTCAGTCGCACGTCAGAGTCGAGCTGGTACGACTCGCGGTCAAGCTCAAATACTGCAAGCCTGTCCAGATTCTCATCAAACGTAATGGTTTTTTGCAAATCCCCGTATGCCACGTGCATCTCTGTATCCAGGTCAAACGTCTGGATGAACGGCCAGTGGTCTGTATCAAATGGCTCTTCGCCAAGCATGCCAGATGCCGGAGGCCTTGCCCCGTTTAGCACGTGCAGGAATCCCGGAGATGCGGCAGGATCACACGTCCTTCCGGATGTGAATACAACTGCCCCGGGATCAAAGGCGCCATCTAGGAATCCCGGGCCGCACTCTATTCCAAAGTCCAGCCCCGTGCCCCCTATCGCAGTCGCGCCGTCAATCGTCCTCGCGTTGCCCGTATCTGCCACATAGGCGTACCAGTGCCAGTCAGTGCCCTGTATCATTCTGAGATCCGCCCCGCCAAACGTGACGGCAGGCTCTGGCGCGCCGGGGCTAGATGCGGCACCGCGCACCACTATCTCTGCGATCATGGGCCCGCCAAGCGTCTCAGATGACACATACAGCTCGGCATCCCCGTGCGCGTCTGCCACCCCCGCTGCAAGGCATGCGATCAGCGGGATCAGGGCCATCTTCATGCGGCGCGTACGGTCTGACAGTATTTAACTGATCCCGGTCTCAGGCACGAATTATGCCCGTCCGCAGGCGGTATAATTTATATCTGTCTTTCATTCTATATAGTGAGAACAACGATATGTAATAGTAGCATTGCTTATTAGCAAGCATGCCGTACCATTCACATGGAAAGGACATTCCTTGTCATGATGGCCCTGATGCTGGTGCCGCTTGGAACCACAGGCGCATTTGCACAGGCCGCAGACGGCGAGGCCCCGTATTCCTCAGACGACGCAAGGCACGCGTTTGAGGCCATGGACCTGTTTGCTGCCATAGATGCCGACTATTACCTGGTAATAGACGAGGCAGAAGCTGGCGAGCATCCAAAAGTCACAGAGACGGACATTGCCATTGCCCTGGACTTTGCCACATACCACAACGCAATAGTAGACGCGGTGGCAGGCGGGCCAGAAGACGGCGTTGGCGATCTCGAATCAGCCAACCCCGAACTGGCAGAGGCAATACGCAATCTGGAGAACAGCAGGTTTGGCGAGGTCTTTGACTACGACGCCTTTGAGAACGATCTGATAGACCAGATACCGTACGGCAACATGCCGGCCGTTCTCACAACCATCTATCATCTCCTGCACATATTCTAAGCGTGCAGGAGGTATTTTTTTTTATTCAGGTAGCAGTAATCTCTATACTCTTGGGGCTTGAGAGCGCAGTCGGGCTCTCTATTGACTCCCACAAAAATACGGTCGCCGTATAAGTGCCGGGTGCAGGCGGGGTCCACGACAGCGCCGGCTCGAACTCTTGGGCTCCTGCAAGGCGCCCGGCTAGCCATCCCAGATGTACGGTGGCGCCGTCTTTATCTTGTATCTTTAATAGAAATGTAAAGGTCTGATCCAGTCCCGCATATCCCGAGATGGTGCTTGTGATCAGCACCTGCTGGCCTGCAGAGATTGCGCCCAGCTTGCCGCCGGATGCATCCACCAGTCCCGGATCTGAGATCCTCGCCCTTTGCAGCGAGTCGCCGCCGAGCATGCCGCCGGCAAAAGCCCCGGTGTACCTGCCCTGATCATAGTATCCCGCCTTGAATTCGAGAATCCCGTCGTCGCTGCCTGTGCGCAAGTTGGCAGCACCAAGCCTGTCCGTGTTTTCAAATATCCCGGAATTGGCGGCAGTCTCGCGTACTGTGACAAGCGAGCCGGCAATAGTCGGCACCTGCGTGCTGTCTTGCAGCGAGTTATCCACCGTACGTATGGCATCCGTGCCGGGCGGGCCTGAGACTAGCACCATGTCGTATACTTTGGCGCCGTTAATGGCGCCATAGTGGTATATCTGTCCGGGATCAATGTCTTCCTTGTCAGTCTTTACAAGGTTTCCCATACCGTCAAAGAGGCGCCTGTATATCTCGCCGCTGCCGTCCACATCAAACGTCCACAGATCCTCGCTTGTGGGATCCACGTTTAGCTGCATGTCCCGTATCGTCATGCGCACATCCGAGTCGCGCGGGTACGACTCGCGGTCAAACTCAAAGGTAGAATCACCTGCAGGATCATTGTATGTCACCACTATGTCAGGTGCCCCGGCCCCGTACGCTATGCCCATCTGATCGCCTGCAGCCATCTCAAATGTCTGGATGAACGGCCAGTGTTGTATGTCTCCAAGCCCGTTGTTTCCAAGGGTTGCGCCAGACATGGGAGACTTTGGCGCCCTAATCATCTGCATGAATCC
>RHFB01000087.1 GCA_003724285.1 Nitrosopumilus sp. H13
AAACCGGCATCCGGGCTTGTAGGAGTGGGTCGCATCAAAGGGCATGCCAAATACTGTCGCCACCGGGTCGGTCCCGTCATCAGATACTACAAGCGGGCTCTTGCTCATGTATAGATCGACATAGCTCAATTCATCACACCATCAGCTGCGGCCTCTTTGAGAGGTCCCTTGGCAGGTTGAGGGCGGCAAACGGCTTGTCCTTTGTCTGCTCGGATACCTCCCTTGCAAAGTCATCAAATGATACGTCCCGGACATCGCCGGAATTCCTGTCGCGGATGCTCAGTGTATCAGAGCCTGCCTCCTTGGATCCTACGACCATGATGTACCTTATCCACTCCTTTTCAGCCTCGCGTATGCGCTTTCCAATGCTCTCGTTTCTGTCATCAATGTCCGCCCTTATCCTGCATGCAGAGATGCGGCCTGCAAGGGCATCACAAAAGCCGTAAAACTCTTCCTTGAGGGGGATTATGCGCACCTGTGTGGGTGCAAGCCAGAGCGGGAGCTGCGGCTTGAGGCCGTGTTTCGAGTCGTCTGCCGCCTTTTCAAGCAGTGTATAGATTACGCGCTCGACTGCCCCGCTTGGGGAGTTGTGCAGTATTATCGGGTACCTTGTCTGGTTGTGCTCGTCGACAAACTTGATTCCGTACCTTTCTGCGTTCTCCACGTCTATCTGATCGGTGGAGAGGGCAGAGGCCTTGCCGAATGAATCTACAAAGTTAAACTCCCACTTTAATACAAAGTAAAAGAATTTTTCCTTCCACATCTCTACTAGTACCGGCCTGCCGTGCTTGCTGACCAGCGCTTTGATTGAATCCCTGTTCTCGTTGTAAAAGTCCTCTGTAAACCTAATGGCCATGTCATAGTCAGAGTCGCGTATTCCAAGCTCATGCAGCACGCTCCGGGACAGCTCAAAGCGCGCGTCCAGCTCAGTCACCGCCTGTTTCATGTCCTTGCAGAACGCGTGGCAGTCAGGCATTGTGAACGCCCGGAGGCGCCTCAGGCCCACCAGCTCGCCGGACTGCTCGCGCCGAAAGCTGTACCTGGTAAGCTCGTACAGCCGGTACGGCAGGTTCTTGTACGACATTTGGAACCGGCTTGCCATAAGGAACTGTCCAAAGCAGGCGGCAAACCTCAAGAAGAGTTTTTTCCCCTCCGAGTCAATGCTGTACTGCCTTGCCGGAAAGCGGTTAAAGTAGCTGACCATGCTCGGATGCTCCGAGTCATACATGATCGGAGTCTCGACCTCGTAGCCGCCGTACTCGCGCACCCTTTCTGTCACATACGTCTCGATTAGCGACTTTATCAGCCTGCCGTTTGGAAAAAAGCGCATGTTGCCAGAGTCAGATGCGGGCTCATAGTCTGCAATTGCCAGCTTTTTCATCAGGGCCACGTGAGGGGGGGGAACGTCCGCGTTGCGCTGCTTTGCAGACTCGTATTTTGCAAGGGTCTCGAGTTTTTTGTGCTTTGCAAAGTCAAAGTCGCCAATGTTTACAAGCGAGCCGTCAGGGGAGAGTATCTTCCAGTAGGAGCGTATCTTTGACTCGCCTTCAAGCGCGGCAGAGTCTGCCTTTTTCTCACTGCCTGTGATCACCTTGAAGCCTTCTGCAAGCGGGTGGCCCTTTACCTGGAGCTTGTAGGACTTTGTCCATCCAAACGGAGAGCTGTGCACCTCCATACCCGGGAACGCCTCTTTCATCTCAGAGAGCAGCTGCAGGGCGACTGACGGCCTTGCAAGGTCTGAGCTCAGGTGCGCATACGGATACAGCAGCAGCCGGGTGCAGCCGATCTTTTTGAGCGACTCGAGCACCTGGGACGCGGCGTCCCGGGCCACTGCAGAGTCATCGCCCTTTTCTACTGCGACAAACGCCACGAGCACGTCCTTTAGATTCTGGGTCTGCGGCGTGATCTCCTCGGCTTCCCGTATCTCCTTTTTTGTGGGGGTGTACTCGATGCTGTCACAGTGAAGCTGCAGTATGCGCATGATTTCAGGCGCAAATTACAATCGAATTAAATCTTTCATTTTTGGCCGCTGACGCCTAGCCCCGCTCACGCAGGGCTATGGCAGAGCGCAGCACCAGGCCAGAGACGCCCAGGTTCTCTGCGACAAATACGGCGGCATCCTCTAGTGCAGACTCGCCGCGGAACCCCTCGTCATAGAGCATCTCGACGGGGCCAGAGTCAGTCTCCACATAGGAGGTAATAAGCGAGAACAGGCCGAGTTTTTTGTCCGTGCGCTCTTTGTAGAGACGCAGCTCGACTTGGGACACGCAGAGCCCGTCATGCACAAAGCTGCCAGAGAGCAGAACCCGGGTGTCGTCAGGGCCGCCCTTTATCCTTCCCGGATCCTGTAGATCAATCACGCCATGGTTTGGCGTCTCTCCCACATAAGTAGTGCGTGGCTGGGCGCGCAAGTGTTATTTTATGGCAGTCTGTATTTTTTTTACAATGGATCCGCACAGTTTTCACGGCAGGGACATACCCCACATAAGCCTGGATCCCTCGATGAGTATCGAGGATCTAGTCGACGTGTTTGCCGGCTCTGGGTACAACGGGAGGAAGCTGGGCGAGGCGGCAAGACTGTACGCGCAGATGATAAAAGAAGACGCCACCATCTGTCTTACAATGTCGGGGGCGATGACTCCCGTGGGGTTTGGCGGGATTGTGCAGACGCTAATTGAGCGCGGGTTCATAGACTGGATAATCACCACCGGCGCAAACGTATACCACGAGGATCACTTTGCATGGGGCCTGCCGGTAAAGCAGGGCAGCTCTGACGTGGATGACATGAAGCTGTACGATAACGAGATCGTCAGGATCCGGGACGTCTTTATAAAGTTCTACGAGACGCTCGAGGCGCAAGACCAGGTGGTTCAAAAGATGTTTGAGAACTATACGGACAAGCCGTTTACCACCGCGGAGTTTTGCAACATGCTGGGCAAGCTGAGCAGCGAGCAAGCAAAGCATCCGGAGAAGAGCTTTGTGACAAGCGCGTACAAGCACGACGTGCCCGTGTACATATCTACGCTAA
>RHFB01000092.1 GCA_003724285.1 Nitrosopumilus sp. H13
CGCCCTGGATGCGGCTTTTCACGTGACGTGGTGAGCTATTTCTCCAGCCCGGGAAAGCTTGCCTCGTAGTCGCGCTCTTGGGCCGCCTTGTTCTGCTCTTCTACTGCGTCTGCCTCTTTTTCCTCAATGCGCGCCTCTATGCGGCGCTCGTCTTTTGTTATCCACGAGACGGTTACCAGCCCCAGTATCTCCAGGTCAAGCAGCATCTTGTTGAACCTGTCATCAGGTATCACCATGCCCCCCTTTGCGAGGGCCTTTTGCAGATCCACGTCTGTCATGGAGCCTGCCTCCTTTATCTTGTCATACATTGTGTTTCTCAGTGGGATGGCCATTATCCGTAAAACGTCTTGTCTCCACTTTTTGGCACCACGTTAGATATACTTTCCCTTATCGTATTATACCACGAGTCAACCTCTTTTGTTATGGACGGCCTTACATGCACGAGGCTGCCTGCAAAGTCCTGGCTGGTGACCGTGCGGGAGTTGCTCCTCATGGCATGTACTGCAGCCTCGCGGCACAGGGCGGCAAGGTCTGCGCCCGTATAGTTTTGCGTGGCCACTGCTATCTCTTGGAGCTTTACGTCCCGGAGCGGCATATTTTTTGTGAGTATCTTTATTATCTCCAGCCGCCCCTTTTCGTCAGGCGGCTCTACATACAGTGCCAGGTCAAGCCTGCCGGTCCTGAGAAGCGAGTTGTCAAGCACGTCGGGCCTGTTTGTTATCCCTATTACTGCCACCCTGCTGGGGGCGTTTTCTATCTCTGTGAGGAGCTGGCTCAGTATGGTCTCGCCCGTGCCCCCCTCGCCGGACTTGTAGCGCGCAAGCGAGTCAAGCTCGTCAAATATGATGACGCACGGCGAGGACGCCTTTGCCTTTCTGAATATCTCGCGCACGGCCTTTTCAGACTCGCCCATCCACTTTGAGAATATCTCCGGGCCCCGGACGAGTATCATGTTTGCGCCGGTTTCCGTGGCAAGCGCGTGCGCAAGCAGCGTCTTGCCGCATCCTGGCGGGCCGTAGATGAGCGCGCCCCTTGGCGCCTTTATTCCCATCTTTGCAAACTTTTCTGGCTCCTTCATGGCCGTGACGAGGTTGTCTGTGAGCGATTTTTTCGTCTCATCTAGTCCGCCCACGTCCTTCCACCATATCTTGGGCCTCTCCACGTAAAACTCCCTCATCGCGGTGGGGACCACCTCGTGCATCGCGTCATAAAAGTCGATTATCTTTATCTGCATGGACTGGAGCACCCCGGAGGGGATCTTTTCTGTCTCTAGGTCTATCTCTGGCAGGTACCTGCGTATGGACTTCATCGCGGCCTCGCGGCACAGGGACTTTATGTCCGCGCCGGTATACCCGTGCAGCTCTGCTGAAAGCCCCTTGAGATCGACCCCCTCATTAATGGGCATGCCCCTTGTGTGTATGGTCAGTATCTCTAGGCGCTCATCCTCGTTTGGGACGGATATCTCAAACTCCCTGTCAAACCTGCCCGGCCTCCTGAGCGCCGGATCCACGCTCTCAGGCCTGTTTGTTGCCCCTAGTACAATGACGTTGCCCCTGTCATTTAGCCCGTCCATCAATGCAAGCAGCTGCGCCACCACCCTCTTTTCCACGTCGCCGTACACCTCTTCTCGCTTTGGGGCGATGGCGTCTATCTCGTCTATGAATATGATGCTCGGCGAGGTGTCCTTTGCCTCTTTGAAGATGTCGCGTATCTTGGCCTCTGTCTCCCCATAGTACTTGTTCATTATCTCGGGGCCGTTAATGGAGAACATGTTTGCCTCTGACTCGCTTGCAAGCACCTTTGCAAGCAGCGTCTTGCCGCATCCGGGCGGGCCGTACAGCAGTATGCCGCTGTGCGGCTCGATTCCCAGCCTCAGGAACAGCTCTGGGTGCTTTAGCGGCAGCTCTACAATTTCCCTCATCGCCTTTACCTCCTTGTATAATCCGCCGACCTCCTCGTATGTGACGCGCACCTTTCTGTCCACTGCGGCATCCTCAGATATGGCCATCCCGGTGGAGCGGTCTATCTTGACTACCCCCTTTGGGGAGGTCTTTGTTATCTTGAAATCCATCGAGTTGCCAAGTATTGTTACGGATATCTCGTCGCCCTGCTCGATGGGCATGCCCTTTAGGCGGTTCTTTACAAAGTCGGTGAACTCTTTGTCTATCGTGACAGAGTCGTTTACCGGCGTGAGTGTGACAGTCTTTGCCATCTTTGTCACTATCCTCCTGATTTTTACCATGTCATTGAGGGACGCCCCGGCGTTCTTTCTTGTCTGGCCGTCTATGCGTATTATGTCAGGGAACTTTTCGTCCTCGTCTACTGGCCACACCACCGTACAGCTCGACTTTGAGCCGGTCACCTCGATTATATCTCCCGGGGTCGCCTTTAGAAAGTCCATTGCCTCGGGGCCGATGCGTGCCCGCTTTTTTCCCACGTCGCGCTGCTTTGCCTCGCCGACGCGCACCTGCATCGAGTCCTCGCTGTGCGCCATCTATTTCATGTCCACTGACATTCTGCTCATGTTGAGCACCTCAAACTCGCTCACTCCGGGGACAGACCTTACTGCCTTCTCTAGCGAGTCCATCTGGCCCTCCCTGTCATCCAGGACAAACTCTGCCTTTAGGAACTCTAATCCGAATGCAAGCGGCTCTTTTACGTGCCTCTTCATTGCGATTCCCTCCTGCAGGGACGACTTTATGGAAACGGCAAGCTTTTCAAGGTCGGTATCGGTCCCTTCGGGGAGGATTTTTGCGATTAATAGTATCTGGGCCATTTTTAGGGCCCCTCAAAGCCGCATGCAGAGCATGTGTAGCCTCTTGCCGCCTCGCGGCAGCTCTGGCACCTCCATATTTTGTCGCCGCCGCAGTCAGGGCAGTCAAACTTTACGCACTTGTCGTTGGGCATTATGTGCTTGTGACAGCAGCTGCATCTTGGCAGGGATATGGTAGATGACATGACGGGATTTTTTTTGAGACTTCATTTATACCTTGCCTGAG
>RHFB01000008.1 GCA_003724285.1 Nitrosopumilus sp. H13
GGTGCGACCTCATACCCCCGCAGGTGCACTCGATGCTAGACGGCTGGGTGCGCGAGTCGCTCTCAGAGTTTCTCAACAACGTGCTGTCGCTGCCGCCGGGCTCTGAGCGCGACGAGGCAAAGCGCGTCCTCAAGCACAGGATGGAGACGCTGGTGGACAAGAACCTCAAACGGACACTGTACTCGGTGTGCAGAAGCCTCAAGATTCTCAACTGATCTCCATAGTTTTATATTATGCCCGCAGGGAGTCCCGATACGATGGAATACGTCTATGCCGCACTCCTCTTGCACAAGATGGAAAAGGAAGTAAGCGAGGCAAACATTAGCTCTGTTGTAAAGGCATCAGGCGCGGACGTCAACGAGGCGCAGGTAAAGGCGCTCGTAGCTGCCCTTGCCGATGTAAACATTGACGAGGCCGTAAAGGCGGCTCCCGTGGCAGTAGCAGCTACTGCCGCTGCACCGGCCGCAGACGCTCCGGCAGGCGACAAGGCAAAGAAAGAGGAAAAGCCCAAAGATGACGGCAAGACAGAAGAGGCCGCAATGGAAGGGCTCTCTTCACTGTTTGGATAAATTTTAGGTTTTTTAAAATTCTAGCTAGGGGTATATTTTGCCTTTACTGCCAGCGCCCTTGCCTGCGAGTCTGCCTTTTGCAGGATCTGCTCGCGCGTCTCGTCTGTCATGAATCCCGACTCTACAGAGACGGAGCGGGCATGACGGGCAGCCATGCCGAGTATCTGCGATATGTTCTCCGGGGTGACGTATGCGGCCTCGACTGAGAGAGATACCGCCTCTTGGTGTGCGCGTGCAAACTCGCCTCTGATCTTTTCAACGTCGATTACCATCTCCTCTTGGGCATACTTTAGGCCGTCCTCAAGGGCCGTATACAGGGAGACTCCTGCCTCTACGGGCTTTATGTCGAGCTTGCCAAGTATTGCCGCAAGCTTTTCGTTTATGACCTGGCCCTTTAGGACGGGCGTGCTGTCCTTTGCAATCCAGATGGTGCCCTGGTCTATCTTTGTGGGAATGCCTGCCTCCTTGAACTCTGTGAGCATGGGTCCCGGGGCGATTCCTGTGTTCTTTGCGGGAATCACAATGTCAATGCTTGCAATGTCCCCTCCCCTTGCAGCCATCATTATCTTGTTTTTTGCAAGCAGCACGTTGAGCTTGAAGGGGGACATGTCGGTAAACATGAACATGCACTGCCCCTTTACCTCTGATATTATCTCCTTGATTCCCGGAATGTCTACTGTCTCTAGGGCCTTTTTGGCTACCTTGTCCTTTATGCTTACAAACTCTACCTGTCCCTTGAGGATCTTTCTGAGAGGGAGTATCTGCGTAGAGCGCACCTTGTTCATCTTGATTACCGCAAGAACCTTGTATTTTTTAGGCATCTCTTGGAGCTGCTGGTACATCTGGGTCTTGGCCTTTGGGTAGGACGTCCTGTTCTCATGCATTCTTCTTTTTGACCTCCTGTACCTGCTTTATGGGCCTTCCCATGGTGGTCTTTATCATGATTCTCCTCATGTTCTTCTCCCCGTTTGGCAGCTTTTTCTCGACTGCGCTAATTACCGCGTGGGCGTTGACTGCCAGATCGGCATCATCCATGGACTCGTCGCCTATCTTGCAGGACATGGAAAGTGATGCCCTGCTTCTGACCTTGATTGAGCTCCTGAATCTCTGCAGGAATGATTCTATGGGGGCGTTAAACGGCACGGGCGTGGGCATCTTTCCGCGCGGGCCTAGCAGCTGGCCCAGGGTCTTTCCCACCGTGGGCATTACCTGCGTGTCTGCCAGAAAAAAGTCGTACTTGTTGATGAACTTGCGGGACTCTCTCTTGTTTGCTGCAAACTTGCCTAGCTCTTCAGTACCGATTACGGCGTCTGCGTTTGCCTGCTTTGCCTTTTGGCCCATGTCCCCGGTGGCCATGACGCAGACCGTGGCAGGCGAGCTCGTCTTTGGAAGCTGGACCACCTCGTTGAGGGCAAACCCCTTTTTTACGTCAATGTCCTTAAAGTTGATTATCAGCTCTACTGACTGCTTGAACTTTCTCTGCTTGGTTGCCGCCTTTGCCTCTTTGATCAGCTCGCCAAGCTGCGCCTCTGTAATCATTACAAAAAATTTCCGCAGATACTCACTTAAAATCGTTGAGATGGGCCTGTGGCAGAATCGTCTGCCTGATGCCCAACTATGCGTAAACCTGACTTTGGACGTATGTGGCTTTGTGCATGTAATGCCGGGTATTTGGGCAGGGACCATCTGGCTCAAATCACAAATGTGCCCTCTGGCAGGCCAACATATGATGAGAGGTGCAACTCCTGCTGCATCCTGACTTTAACCAGAAAAATGGGAATCAGGATGCCATTTATTTTTATATCATCACATTTCACAAATATTGTGGATGCCGCATCGACCATGTCTTGGTATGGTTTCATATGCAGGTTGCGATCATGCATTCCAATGCTGGCAGTCTTGGCAGCGCTTGCGCTGGGCGGCTCTGAAGACGCCTTTGCAGCAGACAGGGATCCGAAAATCACCATAACTGGATTCGCTTTTCATCAACACAATTCGAGCTCTGCGTACATGGATGCCGGAGCTGTATGCAAGGATGAGAACGGCACGGCCATCGCAGACGTTCCGGCCTCCATACCGGCAGATATAGAATCCAGTGGGCGCCACGTGATCACATACACGTGCATGGATGCAAATGACAGGACGGCAACTAGCTCAAGAAAAGTAGTTACCGATCAAAGACATGCTCCCGACACCGATCCCCCCGTCCTCACGATTGTTGACTATTCGCAGACGCCTCAGAAACACCCGCTGAACGTGCCATTTGAGCTTCCTGCTGCAACGTGCTTTGACTTTCGTAACAAGGAAATATCACACTATACTATAACCATCAATACAGAGGAAGGACCAGCTGACAGGGTAGGCACTGTACCCGGCCTCAACATTGTCTACTATGAATGCAGAGACCAGGCCGGAAACCCCTCGTCTCAACAATTCCTGTCCATACACGTAGCAGAAGACACCAAGCGGCCCATAATCGACATTCCTAGGGACAGGCTCACCATATTCTCCCCGGAACAAGAATATGAAGAGGCAGGCATGGATTGCACTGATGCAGACGGATTTGACAAAGTACTGGCAGAAGACATAGTAGGCGACACCGTCAACTCGTCTGTAGCCGGAGACTATACCGTAAGGTACACTTGCAGTGACAGGTCTGGAAACGAGGCGGTTAGAAGCCTCAACGTGACCGTGTATGTGGAGAGCGGGCTGTACATAGGGTATACGGAACAGGCAGAGGAGGTGTGCCCGTCAATAACTGCACACTCCAAGGAGACCCCTGTGCGCCCGTGGAGGCAGCATACGGACCACCGGGACGGACGCGCCACGATGACAGCATACCTTGAGGGCTCGGACATGGTAATAACAATGTCCTCGTTTGCAGGCCATGCCGACTCTGTCTCGTACTTTGAGATCGAATCCACGTCTACTAAAAGGGCGATAGCCGTATACAACTTTACGCTTGACGGGACAGATGCTCGGCTTGTCGTGCCCGCAGCGGCTCTAGGTGCAGTCTCTGATGACATACCCGGAGAGCACTTTGTCATAAAGGCAGTCAATGCCACGGCGCAAACCGGATCGATGGCGATAAAGTACGTGCCCAATCCGCAGATAGGCCTGGCGCAGTATGCAAGCTTTTCCTCGTTTGCAGCCGACACGTTGCTGTCTCCAAACGGCACCGACACGCCGGTGGGAATCCGCGGCCAGTCAGCACAGGTGCTCTCCGGAGTCCTCCCGGCAGGCGAAAAGTCAAGATGCGTTGCAGGAACCGCCCAGCTTCTGCCTGATACGACGCCGCCGGAGATTGCAGTCAACGGATACGACATTGCAATAGTCATAAACAGCACGTATCGCGACCTTGGGGCCGTGTGCTCTGATACTCTTGACAACGACAAGGCGGCCATACTCAAAAGCAACGTGACTCCCTCCATATACGGCACTTATACGGTCACATACGACTGCATGGATACGGCAGGACACGCAGCCGAGCAGAAGACAAGGACAGTGACTGTGGTTCCGCGTGATGATGTAGGGCCTGTCATACGGGCAAACAGCTACGCATTTGCATTCTATTTGATAGGCGACCCATACGTGGAGCATGGAGCCGTATGTATTGATGACACCGACGGAACAATACACAACATCACGAGGAACGCCCCAGAGGACATCTCACAGCTAGGCAGGTACAACATCGTGTACGCGTGCGTGGACAGCAGCGGCAACACGGCCAGCACGACGCGACTCGTGCATGTGCTCACCCGGATACCGCCAGATGACATGCCTCCAGCGATGCACATACTCACCTCTCCAGCACACGTGATATATCACGAGCCCGGGGTTCCGTTTGTGGCGCCAGAGGCTTACTGCCATGACTTTAGGAACGGACGCTTTTACGAATATACGGTAAACAATCCAGTCGATGTCAACAATGAAGGTCATCTGTATTTAGTCGAATATGACTGCGTGGATCAGGCGGGAAACAAAGCATCATCCTTGCGAGACAACTATCCCCGAACCCTGCAGGTGGTAATAAGAAAAGACATCTATCCTCCCGAGGTGACCCTGCACGGGCCCAGCCATCTCCAGATAACGTTCCGCGGGGACTATGTCGAGTACGGAGCCAGATGCTTTGATCCGACCGAGCAAAACATCCAGTATACAATCAACGGCACGGTAGACCCTGACATCAAGGGGCGGTTCCACCTGAAATACACCTGCACTGACACCCATGGCAACAGCGCATCTAAAACCAGGGTTGTAGACATTGTCAACGTTGACGTGACGCCTCCAAAAATAGATCTGATCGGAGACAGCTTTGTCGAGCATCCGTTCAATGTAACATATAGCGACCAGGGCGCCACATGCACCGATGACACGGACGGCGTATTTAGCGCCACCCTGATCTCGACACCGGACATCCGCATGCTGGGCCACCAACTGGCAACCCATGCATGCACCGATAGCACAAATAACAGATCAGAGCTATCTAGAACCGTGCTGATACATCGTACAATGCCCGACATGACAGACGGCGTATTTCGGCCTACGAGGGTGGACACGGCGTGTCCGGGACACGTGGTTGCAGAATCATCCACGCGGCTTGCAGGTAATGGCCTGCGCATAGACGTGGATCTTGGGAACATGTCTGCCGCAAACAAAAAGATGATCACATACATAGAGGTCTCTGGGGCCACAGGCCGGACAGTCTCGATATACAACTATACGGTCGCAGGCAGCACCGCCTCGATGGCGGTTTCACAAGAGGATCTCGGCTATCTGGGCGATGCAAGCCAGTACGCGGTCAAGGCAATCAGACACACGGCCGCAGTCAGGAACCTGGACACGGGCAGCGTCACTGCTGTAAGGTACTTTGCAGACGGCGCCATCACGCCAGAGATTTACGCCACGCTTGCGGCGTCCGGGGGCACGGCTGCCCTCAACACCCCCGGCCTGGGAGTGGTAGTATCGCATGATCCCGCAACGGGGCACTCTGTAAATGACCGCTATTCCATCGTGGACGGCTCTGCGGCAAGCTGCAACCTCGCCTCTGACTCTGCACTCGGCGCCTCTTATCCGGATCCTACGATACGTATAACCGGCAACACCACGCTCCGGCATCCTGCCAACTCGATGTACGTCGATCCCGGGGCCACATGCACTGACGGCATCGGCGCCGCCCTCAACGTCACGTCCACAGATGACATAAACACGGCAGTACTTGGGAGATATACTGTCACATACTCGTGCACCGACTCTGCGCTGATGACTGCCACAAAGAACAGGACAGTCAGCATAGCAAACATGCCAGATGGCGGCAAGCCGCTGATCACGGTGATCGGCATGCCGTCTGTTACCATACCCCAGAACATGCCGTACGCTGATCCAGAAGCGGTGTGCTTTGACACGGTGGACGGCCCCATTCCCGTGGACGTGACAAACCCGGTAGACACGACCGCATCTGGTACGTATGCCGTAAAGTACGACTGTACGGACGGCGCAGGCAACATGGCAGATACAAAGACCAGGACGGTAGTGGTGCGCGATGACACAAAGCCCGTCATAGCGATACGCGGCTCTCCTTTTGACACGGTGCCGCTTGACTCTGTGTTTGCAGATCCCGGGGCGGACTGCACAGACAACGTGGATCCCCCAAGTGACGCCTTTGCCAGAATCTTTGTTGCAGGCACGCAGACAAGCGTCCATATTCTAGACACGTCCTCGCGAAAGCTCTTTGAGGTCAGATACTACTGCACGGATGCGGCAGACAATAGCGCCGATACAGAGTCCATGTACGTGCAGGTGATAGACGGGGATGCGCCGTTCATATCCATTACCGGCGACGACCCGCTGCGGGTGATACAGAACGGCACATACACAGAGTACGGGGCAGTATGCGTCGATCTCATAGACGATGCCAAGCCTGCCACGCCTAACAGCAGCGCCGTGAATCCGGGGATGATTGGAAACTATAACGTCACCTATGACTGCATGGACAGGGAGGGCAACGCGGCAATGCAGGCCATGAGGGGGGTGTTCGTTGTGCCGCCTGATACCGTTCCGCCCGTAATCACCGTACGCGGTGAGAACAGAACGCTCGAGTTCAACGCGCCATACGAGGATGAGGGCGCCACGTGCTATGACGAGTTTGACATGGAGACAAAGATGCACAACACGACAGACCCCGTTGACACGCAGGTTCCTGCCACGTACATGGTGAGGTACGACTGCAAGGACGACGCAGGCAACATTGCCACAAAGAGCAGGAGCGTGCGCGTGGTTTCAGGAAGCTTTCCGATCCTGACTCTGAACGGGCCCAACCCTGTGCTGTTTGCAAGAAACAGCACCTATGAGGAGCCGGGGGCAAGGTGCACGGATGCAGACCAGGCAGGCGATCTCAATGTGACAATCAGCGGCAGGGTTGACACCAGATACCTCGGGGTGTATCCGCGGCATTACTCGTGCACGGACGACGAGGACGTGACCGTCACGGCGTCAAGAAACGTGACCGTGGTCAAAAAGTTCTATTTTGACATAGGCAAGAAGGTGATGATCGTCCCGTTCAGGAGCGAGTACGATGATCCGGGGGCCACGTGCCTCTATGACGGGGATCCTCAAAACGTATCATCGAGCATAAAGGACAGGAATGGCCTGTACGTAGAGTCCGTGGATACCGGCATAGTCCAGATGTATAGCATAGGATACAAGTGCACCGATCCCGGTGACGCCCAGGTGCTCTCGCTTTCCCGGAGCGTAATCGTGCAGAGATCCCAATCCTCTGACGACTGGAAGGAGAATCCCACGTTTGGCCTGGCCTGGGACACCGGCGGGCAGCTGGTTGCAGACGGGTTTGGATTCAACGGTAAGATGATAGACATAACTGACAACTTTCACGGCCAATTCGAGGGAACCGCCGGGGTGGGGGAGGCCAGCACGGTCCGCATAAAGGCCCACTCTGAGCACTCTTTGCAGCGGGTGATACTGCATCTTGGGGTGCCAGAGCTGTCGCGCGCGACTGACTCAGAGTCAGACATTGTGCTAGAGCTGCGGCGCAACTATGCCATCCCAGAAGAGTACGAGATCACGTCAGTATCGCACGACCAAGAGGCGCCGCTAGTCGACGCAAACTCGACGCGCGCAAGCGTCTCCAAGGAGGCGTGCACCCCGGACGGCGATCTGACGTGCCACGCCTTTGAGGTGTCGTTTGTGGTAATGGCGCCGCTTGCAACTGACGCGATGGCCATATCTGCAATGGATGCTGACCGCCGCGTCACTGTGACATACATAAACGATGGGATCGCCTTTGAGGGCGAGTCGCTGCTGCCCCCAGAGACTGCGACATTCCTGGTAAAGAGGGGCAACCAGCATCCCGCAGAGGAGGTGCGCCTTGTCAGGGCCGACCGGCTCTACAACTTGTGGTCTGACCAGCACGGGTATGCGTGGATGCAAAACTCGTACGGCTCGTGGTTCCAGGTCACGTATGCGGACTTTGAGAGGCTGCAGGATCCGGAGATAAGCGTGATGACTAGGACGCACAGCGGCTTTGCAGACATGGTGCAGGCAGAGCGCGACAGGGCGGCACTCGTGTTTAATGCAAGCGGCCTGCATAAGACGGTAGGAGAGTCGTTTAGCCATGACGCGCCGGTGCGGCTTGACAAGCTGGAGGATCCGGTAATACTTGAAAAGCTCAGGATCGCCGAGCTTGCGGCGCTAGAGTATCTGGCAGGAAGGTGAGCCGGCAGCCTAAACCTACTTATAATAAACGCCGAGATCCAGACACGATGCCTGACTTTGACGAGCTTGACATGCGGCTCTTGTCCGAGCTTGCAAGGGACGGCTCGGCATCAGTACCTGCACTCTCGAAAAAACTCGGTGTCAACGCGTCTGTACTGTACAGCCGCATAAGGCGCATGGTGAAAAAAGGACTGATCAAAAAGTTCACGGTCGAAGTTGACGACTCTCTCCTGGGAATAGGGGTAAAGGCGTCAGTCGGGATGAACCGGGATCCAAAGTTCAAGGAGCTCATACGCAAGAGCCTCATGGAGACCCAGGAGGTGGTCTCGATATCAGAGGTGACCGGCAGGTTTGATATAATGGTGCAGGTAAACTCGAGGGATTTAGAGACGCTTCACTCCGTGGTGATTGAAAAGATCGGCAAGATCGAGGGCATTATCAACACAGAGACGTTTGTAGAGCTGCAAAAGACGTCCAAGGATCCCGTATATCTGGAGAAATAGTCACTGGAATTTTTCGTCCCACTTGCCCGCGTTGATCTCTGCGGTGATCTCCTTTGGAGTCTTGCCCTCTATCTTTACCCCGAGGGGCACGCAGGTGCCTATCACCGTCTTTGTGACCGACTTTAGGGATGTAGAGTACGACTTTTCAAGCTTTGTGCCTGCCACCTTTACTGCCGCATCCATCGTAATGTCGCCGACCCACTCTGTACCAGACGCGCCAGATCCCTTTTGAATCCCCGCCTCTTTCATGATCAGGGCAGCAGCAGACGGGACGCCTATCTCTATCTCGTACTTTTTCGTGTCGCTGTCCACTATTACGGTGACTGGCACCTTCATCCCGTCAAAGTCCTTTGTCTTGTCGTTGATGGACTTGATTACCTCCATAATGTTGACGCCAAGCGGCCCAAGGGCCGGTCCTAGAGGCGGGCCTGCCGATGCCGCCCCTCCTGTTACCAATGCTGAAATCTTTTGTTCTCCCATGTATTATCACATTCTGATGAAAAATTTAATCCTTGCCCTACGCCCCGCCTGATATCTTTAGATAGTTTGCATCCACCGTGACTGGCAGCTGGTACGACGCGTCTAGCAGCACGACTGTGGCCTCTTCCTTTTCAACGTCAATTCTGGTAATCGTGGCCTTCATTCCCTTGAACGGACCGCCCGTAATCTCGATCACATTGTCCACTGCCAGCTGGGATACGGTGGACTTTTTGACCAGGTACCCCTCTATATCCTTGAACTCTAGCTCGCCGCGCAGCTGGCCGCGAATGTGCCTTATTCCCTCTAGCGCCATGTATGCATCACTGGGGTTTATCGCCTCTACCACCACGTACCCCTTTAGGTTGTCGACTAGCAGCACCGACTGGATGTTTATCTTGTTTGCATTGGCCTTTGCCTCTAGCAGCCGCATCACCACCTTTTCCTGGCCGCCAGTAGTCCTAATTGCAAACAGGTGTGACTTTATATCTTGCTCCAATTTTATCGACCGACTGTTATCACCGAAAAGACAAACTGTATGGTAAAGCCAATGGTTCCGACCCCGCCTATTCCGAGCAGTACCAGCCTGAGATGCTGCTGGTACTCGTCCTTGTCGGGCTTTTTTGCCATCTTCATGGTGTTTGCCATGTTCTTCAAAGTCTGTTTTGGATTCAACGCTCAAAATTAATAACGTGTCCTTATATCTCTTATCTATGAATCTGCTAGTGGCGTACCGGGACGACCCGGCAGGCAGCAACATGGCGCGGCAGTTCCGGGGGGATCACTACGACCTGGCGGTGATTCCCACCCCGGCAGTCTCGGCTGACTGGCTGGAGGAGAGGTACGACTATGACGGCTATGTGTTCTTGTCAAAGCATGCCGCAGAGTCCGGCAGGCTGGCGCTCACATGCCACAGCCTTGGAAACTTTGCAGAGGCGAGATTCGGGGGAAACGAGCGGCAGGTGGCCGTGCCGCACCCGCAGCTCCAAAAGAGCTATCTGGGCGCGCTTGCGGGACGCGCATCAGAGTTTCCAGGCTTTCACATTACCATAGAGGCTACACACCACGGGCCGACTGCCCTTGGCAGGCCGGCGATATTCGTAGAGGTCGGCACCACGGAAAAGCAGTGGAACGACAGGCGGCTGTGCAGCTCTGTGGCAGAAGTTTTGCACGGGGTGCTTGAATCGCCTGCGCAAGAGAGCCCTGTGGCAGTCTGCTTTGGAGGGACGCACTATCCTGCAAAGTTCACCTCTGAGCTGCTAGAGGGAAGGCACGCGCTCGGGACCGTGGTGCCAAAGCGCGCACTAGAACATATTGATGAGGAAATATTCTCCCACATAATGGAGAGAAACACGGGGGCAAGAACCGCGCTGCTTGACTGGGATGGAATGGGGCCTGCAAGGCAAAAGGTGCTAGAACTAGTCGAGTCCGTGGATCTAGAGGTGGTGCGGCTGTGAATCTCAGGCAAAAAATATACAAAAAACTGCTAGACGTCCCGCGCGGACGGGTCACCACGTACGGCGAGCTTGCAAGGGCGGTGGGACTAGACAACGGCCAGAGGGTGGTGGGAAACGCCATGCACAGCAACCCGTACCCCGGGATAATACCGTGCCACCGCGTGGTAATGTCTGACGGAAGGATAGGCGGGTACGCATACGGCGAGCACGTAAAGGCAAAGATGCTGCATGATGAGGGAGTCGGCACAGAGCGCGGCAGGATATCTGACTTTGAGAAAAAGCTGCACAGGTTCTAGGTTCTCTTTGCCCTGGTCTCGTCCATCAGGGTTCTCAGGTGTGCCTTGTTTCTCACGGTGTTTCCGCCCACCTTTTTGTACAGCGACCAGAACTCTGGGTTTGTCAGGTCCTTTCTGTCCTTTGCGATGCGCAAGAGGCGTCTCAGGGCGCGCACCTTTGCCACGTACACCTCTTTCTTGCCGACGCGGGCCCCCTTTCTGCCATGCTTTGAGCCCTGCGTGGTGCCCCTCTTGTTCCTTTGGGACTTTTTTGTCTGGGCCCTGCCCCTTGACGTGCCGGTAAAGGACTTTTTTCTGATCGTGTTTGCTGTAATCAGGCTCCGGATGTTATCGCGTGTAATGGCGTCTGCAATGTCATCAAGGTGGTCAGAGTCAAACCGTATCCTGTGGATTCCTACTCCCATGACCCTTGATGCAAGCCTCTTTTTTGCCCTAAGATTTACTACCAACCGGACTCACCCTTGCGTTAAAAATCTTGAACTTTGACTCTGCTGCCTGCGCCGCAATCTCCCTCCGCTTTTTTGTGCCAACGCCGTGGCCTATTCTTATCCCGTCCGTTTTTGGATCCAGCTTTTCAATGTCTGCAGTATTGTATACCAGATTGTCGGTAAACCCTGACGGGTGCAGGCCGCGCGAATCCCTGGGGCCGCCAAACCCCACCTTTACGAGCCCAGGGCGCCCCCTGCCCCACTGCTTTCTCTGGTGGTGGTCTATTCCCTTTGGCTTTCTCCAGCCGGTCTGCAGCCTGACATAGCGCCAGCTCTCTGGCCTGACAAAGTCGGGGTTGTGCTCCTTTGCGTCCTGCCTCTTTGCAAGCTTGTCCTTGTTGATCAACACAGCAGGCTTTTGGATTTTGAAATAAATACGTTCCTAGATTTGTGATAGGAAAGAGATAATAAGGAAATTCGGGGCGGATCGAAATATCTCATGATCCGGCCCGGCACTAGAGAGGTTTCTGGGGGCAAAACTTGAATGTACTAGGCACGGCTGCCGGCGCAGAGTTCTCGGCACAGCTGGAGAGGCTTGGAATATCCCCGGCCCTCGCATACAGGAACCTCGGCTCAGACGAGCTTGCCCGCATTGCAGAGGAACTCAAGGAGGGGGTGATAAACTCGACTGGCTCGCTTTCTGTAAACACCGGCAAGTACACGGGGAGATCGCCTGATGACAGGTTCATCGTGCATGACGAGCTCACCGGGGATGTAGTCGACTGGGGCAAGATAAACCACGAGTTTCCAAGCGACAAATTCGGCGCGCTGCTTGAAAAGATGAAAAAGTCAGTGCACGGGAAGAACCTGTTCGTCTTTGACGGCTTTGTGGGCGCCGATCCAAAGAACCGCCTGCCGATACGGGTGATAAACGACCGCGCCTGGCAGAGCATGTTTGCAAGGAACCTCTTCATCAGGCCGACTGCCGCGGAGCTCGAGTCGCACGAGCCAGAGTTTACGATACTGTGCCTCAACGACTTTGAGGCCTCCCCTGCAGAGGACGGAACAAAAAGCGACGTGTTCATATTAATCGACCTGACAAGAAAGGCGGTGCTTATCGGGGGCACGCAGTATGCCGGCGAGATGAAAAAGTCCATGTTCAGCGTGATGAACTTTCTGCTTCCAGAGCGCGGCGTCTTTCCGATGCACTGCTCTGCAAACATCGGCGACAGGGGGGACACGGTGCTGTTCTTCGGGCTGTCAGGCACGGGCAAGACCACGCTGTCTGCGGATCCAAACCGCAAGCTGATAGGCGATGACGAGCACGGCTGGTCAGACGGCGGCACGTTCAACTTTGAGGGAGGGTGCTATGCAAAGTGCATCAACTTGAGCCGCGAGGCAGAGCCGGAGATATGGAACGCGATAAGGCGCGGGGCGGTGCTTGAGAACGTAATGCTTGATGGCAACACCCCCGACTATGCAGACAACAGCCTTACAGAGAACACGCGCGCCGCGTACCCGCTGGGGCACATTCCGGGGGCGGTGACTCCGAGCGTCGGGGGAAACCCGCAGGTGATAATATTCCTTACTGCCGACGCGATGGGGGTGCTGCCGCCAATCTCGAAGCTTACAAGGGAGGGCGCAATGTACCACTTTATGTCCGGGTATACAAGCAAGCTTGCAGGCACGGAGCGCGGCATCAAGGAGCCAAAGTCCGTCTTTTCAGAGTGCTTTGGGGCCCCGTTCATGCCGCGGCCTGCCGCCGTGTATGCAAAGCTGCTGGGAGAAAAGATCACAGAGCACAATGCCGTGGTGTACCTTGTGAATACGGGCTGGTCTGGCGGACCGTACGGGGTTGGCAAGAGGATAAAGATACAGTACAGCCGCCTGATGGTGACTGCGGCCGTGTCAGGCATGCTGGACGGGGCAGGATACGCGCACAACCGGCTGTTCAACCTGGACGTGCCAGAATCAGTAAAGGGCGTGCCTGCTGATATACTTGATCCAAAGAACACGTGGAAGGACAAGGGGCTCTACGACTCTGCCGCGCAAAGGCTTGCGCGCATGTTTGTGGACAACTTTGCAAAGTTCCGGGACGTCTCGCAAGATATAGTCAGCGCCGGGCCCAGAGCATCCCCGTGACCCCGATGATGGCTGCGATCCCGGCAATCAGCATGACGGGTCTTGCGGCAATCTCCACCGGCGGGGCGTGCGCGCCTGGAAGGGACGTCACAAGTATGGTGTCAAATGCGCCAGACGACGTGTCGCCGGTTTTTATCCTGGCCTCTGCCCAGTACTCGGAGTTTTCGTATATCTTCAGCGATGGCGACTCGCCCGGGACGGCAGTGACGGTGCGCGTCTTGCCGTCCTTGCTGTCTGTCACGGATATCTTTGCAAAGCTCCAGCCCTCCGGATGACTCACGTCAAATACGAGCTCGTCTTTGAGCTGCTCTGCGTGTATCGAGCCGGGCGTGTGGTGTATGATAAACGGCACGACGTACATGTTCTTACCGTGAGTTATGTCAATTCTTGCCTCGTGCTGGCCGTACTCGCTGCCGGTAATATTCAGGTGCAAGGCATGCCCCTCAAGCCTGTGGCTTGGATTCAGTCCGGGCGCGTCAAATGATATGCCGACGCTGCCTAGCGCGCCATTTATCGGCCTGAGGTCAAGCGTTACTAGCGCCGTGTCTTTTTGCGGCGAGATGCTTGCAGCAAAGCTTGGCGGGGTGATTACCAGGTCTGCTTCATATGCGCCCGCGATATCGAGCCTGCCAGAGCCTGCAGAGTGCACCGGGAACCTGTCGCCGTATGCGTCAGTGACGGGCTGCGCGGTGGTAAGAATGATGGATCTCAGCTCAGAGATTGTCAGTTCTGGGTTCTTTTGTAGCAGCAGGGCTGCGGCGCCTGCCACGTGCGGGGCAGCATAGCTTGTGCCGCTAGTAAAGTTGTATGCGGCATTGTTCTGAGTGGTGTTGATGTATGCGCCGGGCGCCATGATGTCCGGCTTTATGTAAAACGGCGAGACTGGCCCCCTTGAGCTAAAGTGGGCGGCAAAGTCGGGGTTGTAAAACAGGTGCATTACAGCATCAGAGTCAGACGTGACAATCTCTAGGCCCTCCTCCCTGTCCATTGATACCACGGGAATCTGCGGCGAGTATCCGGGCCCTGAGAACTCGTGCAGCAGCTCGCCGAGGAATATCCCGGGCTCGTTGTTGTACACTATGAGGGCGCGCGCGCCTGCCGCCGCCGCGTTATTCTCCTTTGCTGAAAAGTACAGCAGCTCGCCGGGTATGTCGCTGCCCCTCTCCACTACGAGTATCGAGTCTGCCGCGTCTCCAATCTCGCCTGCCTTGCCGTACCCGCCAAAGACGATCCTGCCGTTGACAGGCTCCTCGAGCTTGGGGGATCCGACCATCGGGATTACTGTATACTGTCTCTCCCCCACTGTGAGCGTGGCGACCAGGCTGGACGTGAGGTTGTTGTATGTCGCACCCACGGTGACGGCGCCATAGCTTCCCCCGGGGCTGCCGATGCTGCCCTGTATGGGCCCGTCGTTTCCTGCGGCAACCACTACAAAGACGCCGCGGTCTATGGCATACCTCACTGCGCGCTCGATCTTTTCGTTTATCTTGTTGACGCCAAGGCTGATATTGATAATGTCCGCCCCGTCCATAACTGCCATCTCCACTGCGCGGACTATGAGATCAGAAGAGACGCCCTCGCCGTCCTCTGAGACCTTGTATGCAAGAATGCCCGCGCCGGGGGCGATCCCCACGGTCTGGCCGTCTGCTGCAATGACTCCTGCCACCTGCGTGCCGTGGCCGTTCGTATCTATTGGAAGGATGCCCTCCTGTACAAAGTTGTATCCACCTACCACCTTTCCGTCCGGGCCCCATCCGAGCAGGTCGGGATGGTTATAGTCGACCCCGGTATCAATTACTGCGACTAGTACTCCTGTCCCGTCTATCCCGTCGCTTCTTGGCACTCCGGTTCCCACGTACGGGACGCTCCTCTCAAGGTATGTGCTGGCATGCTCGTCAGACTGGGAATAAAACAGGGCAAGCAGCGCAGCAATGACTGCCATGCCGAGTATGAGGGATCTCACGGTTCAGACTGGCAGGTATACAGGTAAAAATGAACTGCTTTGCAGGATTGTGCGGCATCCGGTGCGCATGCGGCGGGGACGCAATGTTCGCTTTTTATACACAGACGGATTCATTCCGCCCCACACATGACTGAAAAAAGGGCGGTTCTGCGGGGGAAAATCCCTTTTTCTAAAGCAATAAATGGAATGAGTCTGCGACTATACTCATGGGAAAATACACACTTCCTCAGATGCCATACGACTACAAGGCGCTAGAGCCCCATATCGACGCAAGAACCATGGAGATACACCATACAAAGCACCACCAGACATACACTGACAAGCTCAACGCGGCGCTAGAGACGTGCACACCAGAGATCCAGGCCAAGGACATAGTGGAGATCCTCTCCGATATCGGCTCCGTGCCGGCAGACAAAAAGGGCGCCATTAACTTTAACGGCGGCGGCTATGACAACCACAGGCTGTTCTGGAACAACATGAAGGCAAACGGCGGCGGAGAGCCGGGCGGCTCGATTGCAGACGCGATAAAGGACTCCTTTGGAGGCTTTGCCGAGTTCAAGGAAAAGTTCTCCTCCACTACTGCGGTAATACAGGGCAGCGGGTGGGGATGGCTGGTATACAACCCGTCATCTGGCAAGGTCGAGTACAAGTCAATGCCAAACCAGACAAGCCCGAGGACCGAGGGTCTCGTGCCACTGCTTGGATGCGACGTCTGGGAGCACGCATACTATCTCAACTACCAGAACAAGAGGCCCGTATACATCGCGGCATGGTGGAACGTGGTCAACTGGGACGAGGTACAAGACCGCTTTTCAAAGGCAAAATAAACCCGCAACCCGTTTTTTATCTTTCACGAATGAATTATAACAGACGTGGCGTCGTCTTGTGTACATGAGCGAGGAACAGGCGCGGCAGCTGATGCAGCAGCTGCAGATGCTAGAGGCGTACTCTGCAGAGCTTGCCCAGCGAGAAGACGCGCTTGTAGGCATGCTGAGAAATGCGACTGCCGCATCCGATTCGCTGCGGACCCTCAAGGAACGCGACTCTGATGCCCTGGTACCGATAGGAATGGGCGCGTACATGCCTGCAAGGATATCGTCTGATGCAAAGGTGGTGCTTGACATAGGCGCAGGAGTCGCAGTCGAAAAGGACATTGCATCTGCCGCAAGCTATCTAGAGGCGCGCATAAAGGAGATCGACGTGGCCATCAGGGACAATGCCGCAAAAAGGCAAGAGGCCGCCGCCAGACTCGAGGATGGAAAGGGACAACTGGGCCAGATGATGCAAAAACCAGGAAAAGATCATGTTTGAGAGCCTGAGCAACGCGTTTTCAAACGCCGCAAAGAGCTTGGGCGAAAAAGAATTGAATGAAAAGGATGTAGACGGGGTGCTCGCAGATCTGGAGCTGTCACTTTTGGAGTCAGACGTGGCAGGACAGGTTGTAGACGAGATAAAGTCGGATTTAAAGTCAAGGCTGGTGGGATCAAAGGTTGACAGGCACGAGGTGGAAAGGTTCGTACGGGACAGCCTGGTCTCTAGCGTCTCGTCCCTGTTTGATGCGGCAGGCGGCGTGGACATGCTTGGGAGGATTGACGAGAAAAAGGGGCAGGGGCTGCCGTTTTTGATACTGTTTGTAGGGATCAACGGGACGGGCAAGACTACGACTCTTGCAAAGGTTGCGCACATGCTGCAGCAGGCAAAGTACTCGGTGGTGGTGGCCGCCTCGGACACGTTTCGCGCAGGCGCAATAGAGCAGCTCCGCGAGCACACAAAGCGCCTCGGCCTCAAGCTTGTGGCCCAGAACTACAACTCTGATCCGGCGGCAGTTGCGCGCGACGCGGTGCTGTATGCAAGATCACACAAGACTGACTGCGTGCTGATTGACACGGCAGGCAGGATGCAGACAAGCAAGAATCTGATGGAACAGATAGGCAAGATCACAAAGGTGGTAAACCCGGACATGAAGATATTCGTAGGCGACTCGCTTGCAGGAAACGACACGGTAAGCCAGGCGCGCGAGTTTCACGAGCATACAAAGTTTGACGCATCGATACTCACAAAGAGCGATGCCGACGCGCGCGGGGGGGCGGCCCTCTCCATAGTCAAAGTCACATCCACCCCGGTGATCTATGTGGGGGTGGGGCAGGAATACGCGGATCTGCGGCCGTTTGACAAGGCGGAGTTCTTAGAGACCGTCTTTGGACCGCACCCGCAAGATCCCGGGATCACAGAACCGTCCCATACACAACAAGACGATCCCGGGATCACAGAACCTAGTACCAATCAAGACGATCCCGGGATCACAGAACCTAGTACCAATCAAGACGATCCCGGGATCACAGACAGTACGGGTGATCCATTCGAGGGAGTAGCTGATGCAGACATTGCCGCCTATTCAGAGATGCACGATACTCCGCCTCCAGAAAACGACGACAAAGCTGCCCTAATGGCGCAGAATATACGCAAGTGGATAAAAGACGGCAGGCCGGAAAAGGAAAAACCTAAAAAACAACGCGGCAAATTCGGATTGTTTAGAAAATGAAGCTCAAGACACGAAACCTCCTGACACTGGCAGAACTCACCCCGAAAGAGTTCTCATATCTGATAGACTGCTCCATAAGTCTCAAAAAAGATCACAGGCGCGGGGCAGACAAGCCCCTCCTAAAGAACAAGACGCTTGCGATGATCTTTCAAAAGCCCTCCACTAGGACGCGCGTAAGCTTTGAAGTGGGAATGTACCAGCTTGGAGGCCACGCGGTAAACCTCTCCTCTTCTGAGATGCAGCTCTCGCGCGGAGAGACTGCAGAGGACACTGCAAGGACGCTATCAAGGTACTCTGACTGTATAATGGCGCGCGTCTACGAGCATGAGATGATCGAACGGCTGGCACGCGGGGCAGACGTACCGGTGATCAACGGGCTCTCTGATGCGTTTCATCCGTGCCAGATTCTGGCCGACTTTATGACGATAAAGGAGAAAAAAAAGAGGCTCAAGGGGCTCAAGATTGCATGGATCGGGGACGGAAACAACGTATGCAACTCGATGATCCACGGCGCCGCGCTTGCAGGGGCAGACATGTACGTGGCCACGCCGCGCGGATTTGGACCGGACAAAAAGGTGGTCCGCGAGGCGCAAAAATCCACGCTTGTAGATCTAGTCACCGTGTCTGCAGCAGCAAAGGATGCAGACGTGATAGTGACTGACACGCACTCTTCAATCCACAACCGCGACAGGGCAAGGATTAAAAAATTCACAAAATACCGCGTCGACTCTGCCCTGATGAGGACCGCAAAGAACGGCGCCATATTCATGCACTGCCTGCCCGCAAAGAGGAACCGGGAAGTCACGCCGTCTGTCATTGACGGCCCACAGTCGGTGGTGTGGGACGAGGCGGAAAACCGGCTCCATACGCAAAAGGCGCTGCTAGTGGCGCTGATCAAAAACTCCTGATCCTGTTCCAGAACAGCCGGAATGATCAGGCGCATTTCCATTTGGGAACTTGGCTGCCTATCAGAAACGCCGTATTTTCAAGATCGCGGCAGACCCGCCGGCGCCAGATATCCCACACAAGTCTGATCACAAAATATTGCACCGGACATGGATCTCTGCGCCGCCATTACGCTTAACGTATATAAGAGCAGATTCAAACCCGGATTCTATACATGGCGTATTCGAAGATCCTGAGAAGACTCAGGGAGGAAAAGACCAATTATAAAAAGCGCGGCACCATGCTCATGGGCAAGCGCGACTTTATCACGGTAAACATTA
>RHFB01000007.1 GCA_003724285.1 Nitrosopumilus sp. H13
GTTATTTGACCATCTGGGATTGGCAGGGGCATCCCAGTCAAGATCAAAGCCTCCCGCCCTCATCCCGGAGCTTGCCGCGATTAGCACTATTGCCCTGTCCATCGGCCCCCTTGCAAACTTTAGCATTTTCTGTATCTCGTCCCTGCTCCAGCCCCTCGACTCTGATACGTTGTCGATCTCCGGAAACGTGGCATAGACGCGCTTCCACGGTATCACAATGTCGTTCATGTCAAAGAGCTTTTTTATCGGCTTGAAATAGGCGTTAAATGATACCTGGTTGCAATAGTCGGGGTGGTTGTGCGGCAGCTCTGTCCTCTCGCGCAGCTTTTTTGAGATATTCAGTAATAGGTCGCGCGTCCAGTCGGGGTTCTCCCTGCCGTACCTGACTAGCTGCTCGACTCTCTGCTCAAAGTCTCCCTCTAGTATCTCGCCTAGTATCTTGCACAATACCTGGCGGAGCGTCCTCGTGTACTTTTCCTTGGTCTCTTCGGCCTTTATCCCCTGCCTGAACAGCTCTAGCGGGGGCTCCGTACCAATCCTCTCAAACTCGTCGCGTGTCAGTTTCATTATGTCCGCTAATGCGTGGAACCAATAAAGGCGACACCAGAGGGGTGGACCGGAAGGGATTTGAACCCTTGATCCGATGCATGCCATGCACCTATCCTACCAGGCTAGACGACCGGCCCAAATCAGAAACTGATTCAAGGTACCTGCCCGGCGAGAGGTATTAACGTTTAGCTATTGGACGCGGCCCGGCCCCGTAAAACTAAATATATTTAAACACGAGCATGATGATTTGATCGTTATGGTCGTGGACAACAAGGCAACTGTCACATATGTGCAGCTGCTCAAGGAGGATCTTGTAATCATAAGGCTGGTTCCAAAGGACGGGCCGGTTCCGGACTTTGAGCCCGGCCAGTTCATCACGCTCGGGCTGCCAAACCCCGCAGAGGGCGGCAAGATCGTGAGGCGCGCATACTCGATTGCCTCAAACCCGGAGAACAAGAACCACGTCGAGCTGGTAATAAGGTGGGTCAAAAAGCCGCTTCCCGGCAGGCTCACCACGCAGATATTCAATCTAAAGGAAGGCGAAGAGATACTGTGGCTAAAGCCGTCCGGCAAGGCGCTCACCATCAATGAGAAGCTTCCAGACGGGAGCCCCGACAGGCGCAGAATCATATGCATCGGGGGCGGCACCGGGATAGCCCCGTTTGTCAGCTTTGCGCAGCACTTTCATGCGACAAACGACAAGAGGGAGATCATCATACTGCAGGGGGCAAGCTATGTAGACGAGCTGAGCTACAAGGACCTGCTGACCGGGCTTGAAGACGACAGCATTGCAAGGGGCAGAGACGAGTGGAACTTTAGGTACAGGGCCGCAATCAGCAGGCCGCAGGAGTGGTTCAACAGGTCGTGGGGCGGCCAGACGGGGCGCGTCGAGACGTTTCTGAGGCCGCGCGAGGGCGGGCTCTCCCCGCTTGAGGAGCTCATCGGGGAGAAGATCACGCGCGAGAACACGATATTTTACGTGTGCGGCTGGCAGGGGACCATCGACGGGGTCATGGACTTTTTAAAGCCCGGGGGAATGGTCGCAGAGCACGAAAAGCGCGGCGACGGAAGCTTTGAGGTAAAGTACGAGTCGTACGGATGAGGCCCGGGGGGATACGAGTGACTGTCGCGCTGTATCTTGCACACCTCAACCCAGTGACCCATGCGCACGTCGAGATAATCACAGAGCTGAAGAACTCGGCGGACTCTGTAAAGGTAATGCCCGTCGTGTTCCGCGACGGGGACAGGGAGATAAACAGCAGGAGCTTTCCGTTTGACTATCCCACGAGAAAGAAAATGCTCGAGTCGGTGTTCGGGGACTCGCCGTTCAAAAAATACCTGCCCCCCCTGGTAAGGTCCAGGTCGTGGAGGCTCAGGAGGCAGATACTGCGCGGCGTCGAGGGGGACTATTTCTCCTATACCGGCGACCGTACGGAGGGGTACATGCTAAAGGCGTACGGCCTGCATCCGCGCGTCGGGCAGAGAAAGCAGATATCTGCCACGTCGGTAAAAGAAAAGCTGTTCGACTCTGCGCTCGGCGGCGGCCAGGAGTGGAGGAGGGACGTGCCAGAAGGGGTGGCAGATATAATAACAGGGTCGTGGGCCGTGGTGGAAAAATACGCGGGGATGGAGGATCTTACAAACAGGGTCGCAGGCATGAAGTTTCCAAAGGAGGGGTGGTCGGAGTGATGGGCCGGAGGTTTTGTTCCAATATCTTGTAATTATGGCCGCACCCGCAGGCCGGTCTCCAGCCTAGACAGGAAAGCATGGTTTGGCGCCATCCGAAATATTAAATATATATAAAAACAATATTGATGTCATGATAATGATTGTGGCAAGCGGCAGCCTGGAACCCGGGGTACACAAAGCGCAGTGGGACGAACCAAGTGCCAGATTTGGAACCAATGATCATAGGAGAAACATGCTGGCGGGCCTGAGGAAAGCTGCGGCCAACCTGCAAGCTGCAGGTTGCAAGACAATCTATGTTGATGGCAGTTTTGTAACTACAAAACTCGAACCCAATGATTATGATGCGGTATGGGATATCAATGGCGTGGATATTGGCATGTTGGATGACGTGTTTTTCAAGTTGGATGACGGGCGTAAAGAGCAAAAATCAAAGTATTTGGGGGAGTTTTTTCCGTCCGATGTCGAGACTGGCGAACGCACCGTAATGCTTGACTTTTTCCAAACGGAAAAAGAGACAGGCGATCGAAAGGGAATAGTAGCGGTTAGCTTGGGTGGGGATCTTGGTTAAAAATCAAAAACAGTACAATGTCACAAAATCATTCATAGACAAGTTTACTAGAAGAATAGAAAAGATGGAGGCAGAGGGAAATGTAAGGGATATCCACCCTCGATTATTCAAGGCAGAGATAGACGGGCTCAAAAGCATGCGCTCCGAACTGCAAGAGGAAGTCGACGAGTATGACAAGACGGACAACATAGAGTCCATATTCCCCAAGCTGGACTTGTTTGCTGCCATCTTGAGTTCCCTGATCATGGCACGGATATCGCTAAAACTAAGCGAGAAAGAGCTTGCCGACATGGTGGGAATAAATGAGCAGCAGATTCAGGCCTATGAATCCACGGAATACAGAGGGGTGGAGGCGGGACGGATAGAAGAGATCATAGACGCCCTAAAGAACAAAAAAGACAAGATAAAGCTGTACTCGTAACCCCACATAATCGGAAATAATTTGACATAAAGCCCGTGTCCAGTCCCATTCTAGGACATAGAGATTAATACGCAGAAAGGCGCGGTTTTTCATGCTAAAGTATGTCTGGCTGGACGGCAGGTATGTCCAGTCATCAAGGGCCGTGGTTCCCATCACCACCCACGCCATACACTACGGCACGTCGGTCTTTGAGGGGATACGCGCGTACTGGAACGGCAAAAACCTGCACGTCTTCAGGATTGGGGACCACATTGCGCGGTTCAGGAGGTCTGGCGCATACTATGACATGGTGCTTGACCGCCCGGACTCGGAGATGCGCGCCGCAATAACCGGAATCTGCAGGAAGAATCTGATCAAAAAATCATGCTACATCAGGCCGTTTTACTTTGTGGGCGAGCACGGGATAAGCCTGCACGTCACAAAAAGGGCGCCAATAAGGACCGCAGTCTTTGCGCTCCCAATGGGGCGGCTCTTCGGGGCGGGGGGCATATCTGCATGCGTCGTGTCGTGGAGAAAGTTCTCAGATGAGTCCACGCCGGTCCAGGCAAAGGTGGGCGGGAACTATCTCAACTCGATAATCGCCACCGGGGAGGCAAAGAGGTCGGGGGCAGACGAGGCGATACTGCTTGACCATTCCGGGAACGTGAGCGAGGCCCCAGGCGAGAACGTGTTTGTGGTGCGCAACGGCAGGATTGCCACGCCCCCGCTTGAATCCGCGCTCGACGGGATAACGAGGGATGCCGCGCTGAGCATTGCAGAAGACCTGGGAATCAAGGCAGAGGAGCGGCCCGTGCCAAGGAGCGAGCTTGGCGCCGCAGACGAGGTGTTTCTTACCGGCACTGCAGCAGAGATAACTCCAGTCATATCAATTGACGGAAAAAAGATAGGGAACGGAAGGCCCGGGGACGTGACAAAAAAGATGATCACCGAGTATGCAGACATTGTGATGGGCAGAAACGACGATTACACCCACTGGCTGACGGCGGTGTACCCATGAGGATAGTCCAGATAGGGGTCGGGGGCTGGGGCAAGAACCACGCCAGGATACTCTCGGAGATGGGCGCGCTAGCCGCAGTGTGCGATCCCGCGGGCGCGCAGTACGCCTCAAAGTACTCTGTAAGCCACTATGACACGCCCGCAGAGGCGCTAAAATCCGAGAAATTTGACGGGGCGATAATTGCCACCCCGACTGCGACCCACGCGGAGATTGCAACGATGATGCTAGAGGCAAAAAAGCACGTGCTGGTGGAAAAGCCCATGACGTACTCGTCAGCAGACGGCGCAAGGCTGGCAGAGACTGCCAGAAGGAACAAGGTGATACTCACGTGCGGGTACCTGGAGAGGTTCAATCCCGCGCTGGGAATAATCAAAGACTACATCAGGAACAAGACGTACGGGGACCTGGTGATGATGGAGTTTCACCGGGAGAACAGGATGCCGCTTCACATAAAGGACGTGGGGATAATCTATGACACTTCAGTGCACGACATTGAGACTGCAAACTGGCTGTTTGGCTCCACACCGCAGATGGTCTTTGCCAGCTCTGGCAGGATAAGGCACGAGCACGAGGACCATGCAACCATAATGCTCGGGTACCAGGACAGCAGGGTTGCAGTCAGCTCTTCTAACTGGATAACCCCCAACAGGGTCAGGAGGCTCAGCGTGGTACTCACAGAGGCCATCATATCCACTGACTTTATCACGCAAAAGACCACCATAGAAAAGGACGGCGAGTCAGAGACCCCGGATAACGAGTGGAGGGAGCCCCTATTACTGGAGATACAGGGGTTTATTGACGCCATTAATGGAAAAAAGTCGGACATTGTGAGCCCGCAGGAGGCCGTAAACGTCACAAAGATCGCCGAAGCTGCACTTTTATCGGGTCAAAAGGGAATCCCCGTCTATCTGGATCTGAAATGAACAAGTCGATGATGGAGATTCTGGCGTGCCCGATGGACAAGACCCATCCGCTGGAGCTCTACAATGTCGCATCCGGCGGGGACGCAGTCTCAGAGGGCGCGCTCTTTTGTCCAAAGTGCTCGAGATTCTACATGATTACCAAAGGCATCCCGGTAATGCTGCCTGACGAGCTGCGCGACAGGGGCGGCGAGCTGGAGTTCCTCAAAAAGAACAGCTCAAAGCTTCCTGAAAAGATAACTGCGGGGGCAAGTCCGTGGCACCTGTAAATTACATCTCTGATACTGCAAGGCTGGGCAAGGACGTGGCCGTGTGGCACCATGCATACATTGGCAACAATACCACAATAGGGGACAACGTGAGCATTGGCTCGCTTGCCCATATCGACTATGGCGTGGAGATCGGTAATAACACCAGGATAGCGGGGCAGGCGTACATTCCGGCGCTCTCCCATATAGGCAGGAACGTCTTTGTCGGGCCTGCGGCGGTGCTTACAAACGACCCGTACCCCCCAAGCAAAAGACTTGCAGGCATTACCATAAAGGACAACGCGGTGATCGGGGCGCGCGCAGTCATTCGGGCCGGCGTGACAATAGGCGCAAACAGCGTGGTGGCGATGGGCGCCATAGTTACCAGGGACGTGCCGGATAATATGGTGGTTGCAGGCGCGCCCGCCACAGTGATATACCCTAGGGAAGAATACGACAAAAAGCAAAAAGAGTGGTCCGGCTAGGTCTTGTCCCATCTCACGTCGCTGCGAAAGACATAGTTTTTGACCCTTGCAAGTATGAATATCCACAGTACTACAAGGAGTAATGCGGCTGCCGCCTGCAGCGCAGAGCCTGCCACTCTGTCGTACTCGCCAAGCCCGGATACGGATATGGGCCCTAGTACCAGCACGGCAATGCCTCCTCCCATTATTATCAGCCCCCACATGGCGGCAAGAAACAGGTATATCTTCATGGATTTGCCCCCGTCATTGCGGCAGTAATTATGCCTAGCGCGCCAGAGAACAGCCCCAGGCAGAAGATGCGCCGCGCGACCTGTGACTCAGAGAGCGGGCCTGCGGCAAGTATCAGGCGCACAAGCGTCACTGGTGCGAGCCTGTCATTAGTGGAGCGCAGCCGCACGTCCTCCTCGTCTGTCATTACTACCGGTACAGGGGTCTTTCTGAACTCTACTATCCTCCGTGTACTTGACAGGAACAGGAACGAGTTGAGTATGGCAGGCAGGATTATCACCGCTGCAATCACCTCCACCCCTCCCACTATGGCAAGCGCGCCATACATTGCGCCCAGAGTCAGCGCGCCCGAGTCCCCGGGAAATATCCTGCTCTGGAGCCGGTGGTACTTGTAATAGGCAAAGGATACTGCCGCAAGCGGAAGGGCGGCTGCTGCCACCTCGTAATTGTTCACTATAACCAGGCACACTGCCAGTACAAGCCCCGCAATCCCCATGAACCCGCTGAGCACGCCGTTTAGCACGTCGATGGAGTTTGCCGTGTTGCCGGTAATAATGATCATAAATATCACCAGCCCCACATACAGTACTGGTATGTGCACATCTCCGAATATGGGAAACGCAAGATCCGTGTCGTACGCCCCGAGTAGTAGTATCGGGACTGCCGCTGCCGCAAGCGCCACGGGCTTGAACCAGCCGGACATGGATCTCCTGTCATCTGCCAGGCCTATTGCAAACGCGGCTACAGTAGTTATCAGTACTGATAGTATCATCACAGAGGGGGCAAACATGTACAGGACCAGCTCTGATGCTATCACTCCTGCTATTAGCGCCGGGCCTCCGGGCATTGCGACCATTATCTTTTTGCGCTTGTGGCCGTCAGGTACCGTCATGCCGCGGGACTCGAGGAACCGCGCAAGCAGCGGCGTCGCTGCATACACCACCCCGAATGCCGTGGCGCAGGACAGTATCACGTGTAATAGTTCAGTCATCTCCTCACCTTTTTCATCTCTGTCTTTATGCTCGATGCAAGCGTGGGGCCGATTTTATCTATTTCTGCCAGCTTTTTTACGGTAACCTTGTCGAGGTCTGTCAGGTTCTTGATGCCGTGCCTGTAGAGGCGCCTTGCCCTGGCCCTGCCTATCCCCCTTACTTTGACTAGTTCGAGGAGCTCTTTTTTGATCCCGTTTTTGATGCGTTTCTCAAGCGTGTCAAGCTCGCCTATCAGGTCTGCCCTGTCTGTGATCCGGGCGATCTCGCGCAGGCAGAACGCAAGCCAGCTGCCCGTCTCGCGCATCCTGTGCATGTCGCCGGACTCGATTCCCAGCCTCTCTGAGAGCTGGAGATCCGTGTATTCGGACATCCAATAGTACAGGGCAAGCAGGCTTCGCGAGCATGCCTCTATGGGATCAAGCATCTCGTCTGTGTGGTCATCGAGCAGCTTGTCTGCCGCCTCGGCGTCCTTTAGGCGCAGCGAGAACCGCGGATAGAACTCTTCGGACTCTGATATCAGATGAAGGTATCCGAGCGTGTGGTCCTGCGGGGACGCGTCTTTTAGCGCGTCGCGGAACCGTACTGCAGTCAGCGGATCCAAATACATCATCGAGGTCTTTTTTCCAAACTCTGTCGCCGCATACCTTTTTTTGACGGACTTTGTGGCGACTAGTCTCTCATCGAGGAGAAACTCTACCGAGTTCTCCAGATCATGCCTGATCTCTATCTTTGAGCCGAGATAGCCGCCAAACGTCTGCAGAAAGAACTCTAGCAGCTCGTCCCTTGTTATCCCGGGATGCGATGATATGATGCTGAGCGCGTGTATGCGCAGCGACTTTTCGCTTGTGACGTGCGACTCGATGGGCTCCGGCTCGCCCTCTACATAGTGCTCGTACAGCGAGTCGTACCCCTTTTCATCGACTATTATCGCCTCGCCGTACTTGTCGTACTGCGGCCTGCCTGCCCTGCCGCAGAACTGCTTGTACTCTAGCACGCTTATTGGCATGTTTCTCCCGTATCTAAAGTCGTACCGGAGTACACTTGATATGACTACGCGCCTTGCCGGCAGGTTTACTCCGGCTGCAAGCGTGGGGGTCGATGTGAGCAGCTTGATTCCGCCGCGGCGGAACTCTTCTTCTATTATGGTGCGGCAGTTCGAGTTGAGCCCGGCATGGTGGAACGCCACCCCCTTTGGTATCAGCGCGGCAAGCGTCTTTATGATGTCCGTGTTCTCGTTTGCAGCCAGGATCTTTTTTGAGACCCTGGAGAGGCGTGCAGTCTCCTGCCTTGAGAGCGTCCGGGAGACTGCGGCCATGGCCTTTGTGGCAAGCGACTTTGAGCTGGGACGCGTGCTTGCAAACACGAGGGACTGCCCCCCGTCCATCACGCACTGCACGCCGAGGTCTATGGCAGTCCCGCAGACTGTGCGCTCTATCCCAAATTTTGTGCCATTATTCATCACCACCTCGCCGCGGGTGCAGACGCCCTCGGTCAGCGGGACGGGCCTCCAGTCGTTTTTTACCAGCGTGCATCCGAGCCAGTCTGCAAGCTCGTCAGAGTTTGTGACCGTGGCGCTCAGCCCCACTATCTGCGGTTCTGATTCCAGGTCCTTTAGCTGCGCCAGCACCATCTCCAGCGTCGGGCCGCGGTTCTCGTCTCCTATCAGGTGCACCTCGTCTGCTATTACCAGACCTATCTCGTCTACCCACTCTGTTCCGCGCCGTATCAGCGAGTCCATCCTCTCGTTTGTCAGTATTATTACATTGCACGAGTCCAGCTTTTTTGCCCCCTCAGAGTCGCCGGTAGTGATTCCCGTCTTGATGCCCAGTATCTTTTCAAGCTTTTTGAACTCTGCGTGTTTTTCTGAAGCGAGCGCGCGCAGCGGGCTCAGGTATACGACCCTGCCCTTATTCCTTGAGAGATAACTGATCATGGCAAGCATTGCTATCAGCGTCTTGCCGCTTGCAGTCGGGGCGGATACGAGTATGCTCTTTCCTTTCAGCACGCCTGCCTTTACGCTGTCTGCCTGCGGGGGGTAGAGCTTTTCATATCCTTGTGACTCTAGGAATTTTTTTGCAGTATCAGAGATGGCCAGTCTTTCTATCTTCATACCCTGTTATAGTGACCCGGGCGGGATTCATAAATAGTTGATTCATTCTTCATCTTTTGTATGTATTTGTGGGCCTCTTCCTCGTCGAATTTCTCGGTCTTTATCAGCTCTGCTACAAAGGCCTTTTCTGGCACAGGCATCTTGTTGTCAGTTTCGAGCTGCCTCAATACATCCATGAACAGCTGCATCTTTGATACCTCGCTGCGTGGCTTGCCCTGAAGCACGCCCAGGTCGACCTTGCCCGTGTTCACATCCACCCCCGCATCCTGGAGCATGCTCTGGATTAGGAATATGGCCCTGTCTGCATCCTCCTCCTCGACTACATCCTTGAGTAGTAGCCTGGCGCGGGCAGTGGACAGCCGGATTATCCCCTCGAGCTGCCTTGGTGTGACGGTGATCATCTCTTCGGACTCTACGTTTCTCATCTCTAGGTAATAGTCGAGTATCTTTTTCTCGGCCTCTTTTGTGAGCGAGGGATCGCCGCGCTTTGCATATGCGAGGTATTTTGTGAGCAGATCAGCATCAACTACAGAGCGCCTGTCGGTCCCCTGCGGGGCGTGCAGGTCTATTATGTGCCGGGCTATCTTTTCATCCTTTTCCCTGGTGGGAATGTCCCGGACCACGAATATCAGGTCAAACCTGGTCAGTAGCGGAATGGGCAGGTTTACGTTCTCTGTAATGTTCTTGAACGGATCATACTTTCCATACATGGGGTTTGCAGCAGCCAGTATCGATGTCCTTGCGTTGAGCGTGGCCACTATTCCCCCCTTTGCAATGCTTGCAGACTGCTGCTCCATGACCTCGTGGAGCGCGCTCCGGTCTTCTGCCTTCATCTTGTCAAACTCGTCAATGCTTACCAGTCCCTGGTCTCCGAGCACGACTGCGCCCGCCTCGAGCATCATGATTCCGGTCTTGTCCTTTACCACGGCGGCAGTAAGTCCCGCGGCAGTCGAGCCACGGCCAGAGGTGTACAGTCCGCGCGGGGCAATGCGCGCGCAAAATTTCAGCATCTCGCTTTTTGCAGTGCCGGGATCGCCCACTAGAAACACGTTGATGTCTCCGCGTATCTTGCTGCCATCACCTAGATGCTTTTGGTTTGCGCCTACAATCAATAACAGGATGGCCTCCTTGATTAGTGACTGGCCCTGTATGTGCGGGGCAAACGAGTCTATCAATCTCTGGTACACGTCGTTGCTACGGCCGAGCGCAAGGATCATATTTTCCTCTTCTGGCGATATCTCTTCTCGCTCTATCTTTCTCGAGGTCTTTGTGCCCCTGCCTCCCAAAAACTCGATATTGTTCCCCTCGATTCGGAGCCGGTACAGGCCGCTCTGGCCCCTGGGAATGCCTGCCACTGATTCCTGCTCTATTCTTACAATGCCGGTCAGGACTATCCTGTCTCCGGGCCTGCCGTTATCCACCAGATCCTGCCTGATGGTCACGTCGATATAGTGGGGCAGCTGGCCCGGAGGGAGGTCTTCGGGGAGTTCCTGCAGCCGGAGTATCTGAAAGTCGATGAACTTGCTTGCATCAGGCTTTAGCTCAAAGTCGCGGTGCTTGCAGTCTGCGTGGTCGCATACCAGCGGCTCTTTTACCTCCATCTTTTTTAGCTGGATTATCTTTGTGGGGTGGCCGTCCGGGCACAGGTATACGAGCTCCTTTGCAAGCGGCTTTACCTCTGATGCCCTAACTACCATCCCCGAGACGCTGGTAATCCTGCCGATGGTATCCGCAGTTATCTGCCGGAGGCTGCGCTGGAGCGGATAGTTGACCAGCCTTGCGCGTATCTCGTCTTTTATCTCCTCGGCATAGGCTGGGAACCTCAGCTGCAATACCTCCTTTATGGCGCGCGAAAACGCGTCGAGTGCGCGGTCGGGATCATCCATGAATACGGTGGTAATGTCCGTATCAAATATCAGGTCGTTATAGTCTATGATCATGTACTTTGCCCTCTTTGGAACCATTGCGTCTACGGCATCAACGTACTTGTGGCTCCCGTTCGAGTCCTTGAAGTTGCTCAGAAAGTCCTGTATCTTGTCTGCCAGGGCAGAGTCGGTAAAGGTGCTGACGCTACTCATCTATATCCCCCCGTATCTGCCTTTCAAACTCGAGGCTGTTCTCCCTTATTGTCTTGTAGAACACGTGCTCTTCTACTGACAACTTGGAGTGCAGGTCGGATGTGAGCTTTGTAGTGTCTGCAAGCGTGACGAGCTTTCCGCGCCTCATGCGGAAGAGCTGCAGCATCAGTCCCTCTATCTTGTTATAGTCGTCCTTTTCGAGCGGCTTCATCGACTCTTTTAGCTTTATGTAAAAGTGCGCATCAAGCGTGGAGATATCATACTGGCCTATCATCTTTTCCTTTGATAGCGCCTGCTTTAGCTCTGTTATCATGTCCTGGGACTCCATGGTGCCCAGGTTTGCATCCTGCACTATCTCTCCCATCCAGCGCGGCATGTTGTTCACGTCACCGTCCTTGCCCTG
>RHFB01000038.1 GCA_003724285.1 Nitrosopumilus sp. H13
TCCGGCTCTATCGAAAAGATGGTAAGGGGCAAAAAGCTGACCAGCGGCATAATGTACGAGTGCGTCAAGAACAAGGTTCCATTCGTTCTTGCAGGCTCGATACGTGACGACGGGCCGCTGCCAGACGTGATAACTGACGTTACGGTGGCCCAGCGCAAGTACAAGAGCGTGCTCAAGGGGGCCAGCATGGTGATAATGATATCTACCATGCTTCACTCGATTGCCACGGGAAACATGCTGCCTGCAAACGTAAAGGTGGTCGCAATAGACATCAGCCAGCCCACGGTCACAAAGCTGATGGACAGGGGGACGTGGCAGGCGCTCGGGATCGTGACTGACGTGGGGGCGTTCCTGCCCATGGTGGTCCAGCAGATCAAAAAATAACCATCACTGTGGAATCTTAGCTTTAATCATCAAATATCTGAACTTTCCGGCAGATGATGATGTAACAACTGAATAGTCATTCCATTTCGCTATGTATTTTTCTTTTATATCTAACGAACTTTCTCTATCTTTTGTACTGCCAGGAGATGCGCTGTTACTCCATGATAAAACACCATGGATTTGTCGGTCTTCATAGATTCTGAAATCTGCATCAATTACGTTTCGATTTCCTGTATCCTTCCAATGAGTTGGCACATTGGTTAACAATATGGCATAAGCAAATGTGTTAGAATTAATTTTTGCAAATTTTTCTATTCTTACTACATCTTTGAGGAAATCATATCGAGCGTGATCATCTGCAACATTTTCAACAATATCGAAGTCTTCGTTATTAATTCTGACAAAAACTTTTTGTGTATTATATTTTAATTCGATCGCATGATTGTTATTTTGTGAATCAATGATCCATAAATCAATTCTAATTTTTTCATTGATGGTTGGAGGTCGATATTCCAATCTAATTTTATAATCTGGATTTCTCTTGTGGATTTCCCAAGCAAGTGCATGCTGGAAATCTGCTTCAGAATTGAAAGCGGGTCTCAACTCAGAAAGTGAATTCATTGCATCTACTATAAAGTTATTTGAAGTACTCAAGTGATATTCAATGAAGAATATGTGAATATAATGTTTACTACAAAAAACAGAATCGTTGAATTACAGGGGTCACACAGTCAATGTCTGTTTTTGCCCGCGCACCCCGTTTTTGACGTCGTCGAGGAACCTTTCGATCATCGATATCCCGGCTACGACCCGGGGCGCGTTTTTTTGGACAAACTCTGTTCTCTCAGAGGCAGTCTTTGGGGGAGAGCCTGCATATCTTGCATACACGGCGGCCCCGTCATAATCCACATAAGCAATCCTTGCGCTAAAGTCGGTACGCTCCAGCACCAGGCTGTCCCCGCCCACAATAGCCGTGTGGTACGGATGCACTATCAGGGACTCGGAGAGATCCTGCGATGTGTAGATTCCCGCCTTGTGCAGATGCTCTGAAAAGGAGTTAAAGTCGGCCAGCAGATAAAACGTGCCGCCAGGCCGGGTGGCCCGTACCCCCTCAATCGAGCAGATCGCATGGTGCGCGTATTCTGCCATTATTTGGTGGATGCCTCTAGTAGTCTCAAAGTATTCGTCAATCTCCCTGCACGGCTCAAACCCCGCAACAGCTGCGTGCTGTATGGGAGTCGATACGGCCGTATACTCTGTCGCAAGGATCTTTTTGAACTGGGCCTTTAGGTCTGTTGCATGCTGTGGAAACACCACGTATCCCAGCCTGTACCCGCCTGCCGCGTGCGACTTTGAGAGGCCGTTTGTGACAAACGAGCCCTCTGGATATATCTTGCCCATGCTGGTAAACTGTGCATACTCAAACGTGGTCTGCGCGTATATCTCATCAGATATTACCACAATGTTTTGCTCCCGGCACACCGCGGCAATCTCTTCTAGCTCGTTTCTGCCATATACCAGCCCCGTGGGGTTGTTGGGATTGTTCAAGATGAGTATCTTTTGCCTGTCGTGCAGACGGAGGGCCAGCCTTCTGAGGTCATCGGGGTGGATCTTTTTGTTTGCCCTGGCAGGAAGCATGTGAAAGTTCTTTTTGAGGAATCTGATCTGCGGGAGATATCCAAGCCATGCAGGCGTGGGAAGTATCACCGTGCCGTGCAGTATCTCCAATAGATTGAATATCAACTCTTTTGTACCCGGGCCCACATACACACGCTCTGGGGATATGTCCATTCCAAAATAGCGCTTGTTGTATCTAGAGATGGCGCTGCGCAGCTCTGGTATCCCCTGGACTGCGGCATATGCCCCCCTGCCGGAGTTTCTTGCAAGGGCGTCCTGAACCGGCCCCGGCACCGGGAACGGCGACTGGCCAAATGCAAAGCCGTAGAATCCAAAGTCGCATTCCGGGTGCGGGCAGTCAGAGTGAAACTCTTGCAGAAACGTGTTTAGCTTTAGATTCTCTGGCATCTCTATATCCTCTACCTGCTGGTCTGTTACAAACCGCATCAGGCTATATCTGCAGGCATGATTAAGAGGGCTGGCGTAAAATACTGCCCATAAAGAAGCTAGTAACTTTTAACCAATGCACGGTATCTCTTTGAGGACGTGCGGGTTCTCAAGCGAGGAGACATCCCCCGGATCCAAGCCTAGCAGTCCTGCCTTTAGCACGCGGCGCATGGTCTTGCCGGTGGCAGTCTTGGGCATGGCAGACATCTCAAAGACGTGTCTGGGCCTTGCAATCCCGCCAATCTTTTGCGCCACAAATGCGGCCACATCTGTCCCAGATACGGGGTCCGGCCTGCCATCGCCCACATAGAACACGGCCATGGCCTCACCGGTCACGTCATCTGGAACGGCCACTGTCGCGGCATCGGAGACTCGAGGATGCGATATTACCGCGTGCTCTATCTCTGCCGTGCTCATCCTGTGCCCAGAGACGTTGATCACATCATCGGTGCGTCCCCTCATATACCAGAGGCCGTCCTCATCCACGTACACATAGTCGCCATGAAACCACACATCCTCAAAGCGCGACCAGTACGTCCTGACATACCCTTTTTCATCCCCCCAGAGTCCACGCGTCATCGCAGGCCACGGGGATCGCACCACCAGATACCCGTCTTTTTTGCGCAGGGATACGCACCTGTCATCTACACAGTCGACGTCCATCCCGGGAACGGGCATGCCTACTGTGGACGGCTTGAGGCTCATTCCGGGAAGCACCGACAGCATTGCGCCGCCAATCTCCGTGCCGCCTGACAGGTTCATTATGGGGATCTTTTTATCCCCTATGCACTCAAAGAGCCACCTCCACGTGTCCTCATCTAGCGGCTCGCCGGTGACTGGTATCCGCCTGATGGTTCCAAGAGAGTGGGCAGTACGCGGCTGCGCGTTGTGTTTTTTGAGCATTCTTGCGGCAGTAGGCGAGATTCCAAATATGGTGGATTGGTACTTTGTGATTATGCGCCACACGGCATCCGGATCCGGATAGTCGATTGCGCCGTCATATATGATGGCGCCCGCGCCTGCAAGCAGCAGGCCGTAGACGTTCCAGACCAGCCCCGTAATCCATCCAATGTCTGCAGGCCAGAATAACAGATCGTCTTTTTTTGCGTCAATCAGATACGCGGCCTGGTGCCCTGCAAATACGGAAAAGCCGCCGTGGGGCTGCACCACCCCCTTTGGCCGGCCCGTCGTGCCAGACGTGTACAGTATGAACAGCGGATCCTCAGAGTCCATAGGGACTGTGGGGCACGCGCCGGACTTGCCTGCAATCTCGTCATAGTGTATGATGTCTGATCCCTCATAGCTGTCTATTCCCGCGCATCTTGCGATGATTGTCTTTTTTACGCACGGCTCGTTCATGGCGTCCCGGACCGCCCGCTCCTGGGATATTTTTTTGCCCTTTCGGATATGGCCGTCCGTGGCAAAGAGCACAGAGGCATTGCAGTCATGCAGTCTTGCACGGAGAGACTCTGCCCCGTACCCCGAGAATATCACGGTCTGGATTGCGCCTATCTTTGCCGCAGCGAGAATGGCAAGCACCGCCTCTTGTATCATCGGCATGTATATTGCAATAATGTCGCCTTTTTTTACGCCTAGTGAGAGCAGCCCGTTTGCAAGCCTTGACGCCCGCATGTCAAGCTCCCCATAGGTGACCTTTTCTGACGAACCGTCCTCGGATACAAACACGTATGCCGTCCTTACGGGATCTGACTGCGCAAACTTTTCAACAGAGGAATGGTAAATGTTGGTCTGCCCTTGCGGGAACCACCGGGGCCAGGCCGCGCCCCCCGTGGTATCAAGTACCCGGGAGTACTGTTTGAACCATCTGACTCCGATGTCTTGGTCTGCTGCCTGCCAGAACCATCCCGGATCCCGGGTTGCCCGTGCAGAGAGATCCTGCAGGGAGCAGATCCCGTGCTTTTGCATGAGGCGGTAGATGTTAGATGTCTCTAGCTGCTCTGGGGGCGGGACAAACTCGTACTTTGACAATGCCAGCTGTGTGCATGCTGTGCTAAAAAGACTATCTCTGGAACCACGAGGTTACGCGGAATAAAAATGGCTGCGGGATGACTCCCGGGTTCGCCACTTAAGAGCCAAGGCTGTTCGCGTTAAAAAATATGAACAAAACTAGGAGTGACCCTTAAAATCGTTGCAAGGAACGATATGTGCAGGATCTAAACACAAACGCCGGGGAGGATCCATCCGCAACCAAAGGCTGCATTTACTCCGGTCGCTATCGCAATAGCACCTACGGCAACTGCGATGATAACTATTTTTCGCGCTTTCATGACTTGGGTATGGCGATAACCATATTTAAGGATTTTTTGATCTCTTACAGGCGATCAGATCAGGCTCAAATCAGTTGATAGGATATTGGATCCTGGCGGGACGTCAGGCGTGGCTGCGTCAGGCAGGTCAAATAAACGCCGGTCTGCATCCAGTAGATTATTTTTATCAAAATCACGATATTGATCATCATCAAAGTATTATATACTTCTACCACCCTTTGTAAGTCATGAGAGTACGAAACATAGCCATTATAGGAGCTGTGGCGGCAAGCATTGCAATAGTGTCGGGCCTCAACATGGCGTACGGCATAATTTGGTGCTTTGTAGAATGCTAGACAGATCCTAGAATATTTTGGACTGCCGCGATCTGGCAGGTTAGATTGACCATACACTGCCAGTCTCAGACGTTTATCGCCTTTTTCACAAGCGACATTGTAATCTGCGGATCTGCCTTGCCGCGAGTTATCTTCATCACCTTGCCGACTAGATAGTTGAGTGCCTTTGGATCCTCCCTTGCCTGCTCTACTGCCAGGGGTTCTTTTGCCACCACTGCCAGGACAACCTTTTCTATCTCGGACTCGTCAGAGACGTTGCCAAGATCCATCTCTGAAACTACCTGATCCAGGTCTTTGCCAGACTTTACCATCTCGTATAGCGCGTCTTTTGCCGAGCTCCGGGATATCCTGCCTGCAAGTATCGAGTCGGCAAGGTCGCGCAGGTGCGTGGCCGTAACCTTGGATGCAGTCCTCTTCTCCCGGGTATCCACAAGTCCCATCAAGTCAGTCGTGATGAGGTTTGCAATCTCTTTTGCGTTAGAGCCTGTCTGTGACTTTTCAAACAGGTCAGAGTAAAACTTGTCTGAGGACAGCACGTCTGCCACCTGGTCTGGCACTCCAAGCTCCGAGACATATCTGCCCCTCTTTGAGCTGATGCTCTCAGGCATCTCCGACCTTAGCTCGTCCATCAGGTCCTGTTCCACCCGCACCCACGGAATATCGCCCTCCAAAAAGTACCGATAGTCAAGGGCCTCCTCTTTTGAGCGCGACGACGTGGTGATCTTGCGCTGATCATCCCAGTGGCGCGTCTCTTGTGCTATCTCCATGTCCCTGGAATGCAGGCTTTCCTGTCTCGTTATCTCAAAGTGGGCGGCCTTTTCCAGATCGTGAAAAGAGCCAATGTTTTTTATCTCCACCCTTTTGCCGCCGTGAATCGATATGTTTGCATCTGCGCGCATTGCTCCCTCCAGGCTGGGATCTGCCACGCCAAGGTTCTCAAACAGGTCAGACAGTATGTTGACAAACTCCCTTATCTGCCGGGGGCTCTCAAAGTCCGGCTCTGTCACAATCTCCACTAGCGGCGTGCCCGCCCGGTTATAGTCGACTAGCGTGACCATGTTCTTGCTGGTGCCCTCGTAGATTATCCTCCCGGGATCCTCCTCTAACTGTATGCGCAAAAGTCCGATCTTCTTCTTGCCGAGCATCACGTATCCGGGGCCGCCCACGCTTGTCGGCCCGTATATGTTGAGCTGCGTGATCTGAAAGTTCTTTGGGAGATCCGGGTAAAAGTAGTTCTTTCTAAAAAAGGCAATCTTCTCGGGCACCGTACAGTTGAGCGCCATTGCGATCATCATGGCATTTTTTACCGCCTCGCGGTTCAGGCGCGGAAGGGATCCCGGAAGCCCCATGCATACGGGACAAATGTTCTCATTTGTGCCAAATCCGCGATAGTCTGCCTTGCACGTGCAGAGCAGCTTGCTCTCCAGGTTTGTAAGCTGGCAGTGGATTTCCAGGCCTATCTTTATCATAGCGGCACCTCTGGCAGCCGCACCGTCTGCTCTAGCGCAAAAGCTGCCTGTAGCAGCTCTGCATCGCACATCGAGTCTGCCATCAGCTGCATTCCTATCGGTCTTTTGCCAGACACTGCAAACGGGACAGATATTGCCGGCCTGCCGGTGAGATTGGCGGTGACTGTGTTGATGTCTACTAGAAACAGCGATACCGGGTCGTCAATCTTGGCCCCTATCTCAAACGGCAGCATGGGTACGGTGGGAGACAGCAGGAGATCAAACTTTTCAAACGCCCCGCCCACCTCTCTTGCAAGCTTGGACTTTATCTTGAGGGCCTTTAGAAAATATCTGCCTGCGTGGCCTGCAGAGGGCACAAAGCCGCCAAGTATCATCCTTCTTATGACCTCTGGACCGAATCTGGAACGCGCCTTTTCCACATACGAGTTAAACTCGTACCCCTCCACCCCAAGGTCATAGCCGTACCGGAGGTTGTCATACCTGGCAAGATTGCTGCCTGCCTCCGTGGCAGTTATGGTGTAATAGGCGGCAACAGAGTACTTTACCATGTCTAGCGAGACCGTCTCGCATGTGGCCCCGAGCCCCTCGAGCCTTGATATCGCATCACTAGTGGCAGAGGCGACAGCCGGATCCGTGCCCTCGCCTGTCATCTCGCTTACTATCCCGATCTTTTTCCCCTCGATTCCGGACTCGATTCCGGGGAGGTATCTGCCCCCGCCTTTTACCGTCGTATTATCATGTGGATCAGGGCCTGCAATCACGTCAAGCAGGAACGCCGTATCCTTTACCGTGCGCGCAAGGGGACCTATCTGCTCAATGCTGTTTGCATACGATATCAGCCCGTACCTGCTGACTAGCCCGTAGGTCGGCTTGTATCCCACTACAGAGCAAAAGCTTGCCGGGTTCCTGACTGACCCGCCGGTATCAGAGCCAAGAGAGGCGACGCACTCAAACGCGCTCACAGACGCGGCGCTTCCCCCAGAAGAGCCGCCCGGAGTCAGGCTCGTATCCCACGGGTTGTAGCTTGGACCAAACGCGCTAAACTCCGTCGTCAGTCCCATTGCAAACTCGTCCATGTTGACCTTGCCTACAAATACGGCATCCTCGTCGCGGAGCCGCGATATGACGGTGGCATCATACGGGGAGACATAGTCCTCTAGCATCTTTGATGCGCACGTGGTCTTTTCGCCCCTTATGCAGATGTTGTCCTTTACGGATATTGGCATGCCGCAGCATGCCCCGACCTTTTCGCCAGATCTTATCTTTTTGTCAATGTCTCGGGCCCTGTCCACTGCGCCGTCATACACTGACAAAAACGCATGAATCTTTTCATCCACCTTTGCTATATGCTCTAGCGTGCCCGCCACAAAGTCTTCTGCAGAGATGCTGCCGTTTTGCACGCCCTCTGCGTACTCGAGGGCAGATATCCTGAGGTTCATCGGGACATCTTTGGCGCCCTGACATACGCCCCCTTGTAGTGCTTTAGCTGGTCAATCAGCGACCCGTCAAACGGAATATGGGAGTCTTTGCGCAGATCCGATACCGACATCTCGTGAAATGAAACTTCCTCGGACTCGACCCCCGCGGAATCCAGAATATCAAAGTAGGCAATCATGGCGTTTACCTTGTCGATGTACTCTTTGTAATCGTCGATTTTGATCCTCATCAGGCCAGAGACATGCCTTATCTCGTCTTCAGTCACCATGATGCACACCTAGGGGGCCAGCCTATCCACGTCCCTTGGATAAAACGTCACGTCGCGGATGTTCTCCGTGCCTGTAAGCGCCATGAGCAGCCTCTCAAGCCCTATTCCGCATCCTGCATGGGGCGGGACGCCGTACTCAAAGGCTCCCAGGTGGTATCCGAACTTGTCTGGATCAAGGCCCTTGTCTGCAAGCCTTTGCGACAGCTTTTGGCTCTTTTCAACCCTGGTGCTGCCAGAGGAGATCTCCAGATCGCCGAACATCAGGTCAAAGGACTCTGAAATCTTTGGATCTGATGCCGACTCTTTTACGTAAAACGGCTTTGGCGCAAGCGGCCAGTCCGTGATAAAGTAAAAACCTTCCAGGCCTATCTTTTTGAGGCTAGACGGGTACAAGTCATCGCCCCACTCTGTCTTTGCCCCCGCCTTTTGCATCCTTGCTACGAGATCCTCGTACTTGTATCTAGGGATCTCTTCTGGCACGTCAGGGACTGCAAATTCCGCGTCCGGATGCTTTTTTACATATGCAGAGACTGCCCCTACAGATGCAGTAATAATCTGCCCTATCCTGTCCATTATGTCGTTATAGTCTACAAACGCCTCTTCTAGATCAATTGAGATCGCCTCGGAGAGGTGTCTGTTGGTTCTCGAGGCCTCTGCACGGAATATGGGCGCAATCTCGCACACCTTTTCAAAGCTCATGGTAAGCTGTTCCTTGTAGAGCTGAGGACTCTGGGCCAAAAACGCCCCCTTGTTATAGTAAAATATCGAAAACAGCGCGGCGCCTCCCTCGGTGGCAGTGGCAATCATCTTTGGAGTGTTAATTTCTACGAACTGTTCCCGGGCGAAATAGTTGCGAACTGCCTGCAGAACCTGGCTGCGCGCATTGAATATGTGCCGCATCGGTGCGCGCCTCAGGTCAATCGGCCTTGACTCTAGCCGGGTATCAATGTTCTTTACCGTCTTTGCAGTCGGTTCAAAGGGGGGAGTCTTTTGTACCTCTGAGAATACGCGCAGCTCTTGCGGCACCAGTTCATAGCCGCCCGGGGCCTTTTCTGAGGACTTTACCATTCCCACGATGCCAACCGAGGAGTGGGGCTTGAGTGACGATATTTTTTCGCGCAGCTCATCTGGGCAGCCGCCCTTTTTTGCGACCAGCGATATCTCCCCGTTCTTGTCAGATATGGTGGCAAAGCAGATGTTTCCGTGCCCCCTTACGGTCAGAATCCACCCCATGACTGTCACCTGCGAGCCGTCCATCGACTGTGTGATCTGATCAGAATAGTGAGTCCTGCGCATCTGCCCTAGCTCTGTTCCTATCATAATTACTCTACTCTGGGGCATGGTGTAATTAATTTTTCACTTTAGATTAAATTAGTGCCAGAGGGCAGGCTAGGCAGTGGCCCTGACGGACAGAGAAAAGGCAGTTGCGGCAGTATCAAACGGGATTGCCGCATTCTCCCTTGCCCAGGGGAGCGGGGACGTCAAAAGCGGCATCTCCATGTATGACTTTGTGCTCAGGACGGTTCCAAAGGAGGTAAG
>RHFB01000020.1 GCA_003724285.1 Nitrosopumilus sp. H13
ATGTCATAGCCGTGCTCTTGCAGATATTTTGGGACATAGTGCGCCGCCTTTGAGGGGTCGCGCGACATGCCCACTACAGCTATCTTGCGCAGAGCCAGGATACTTTGAAGCTTTTCGTCATCCATGATATGGTCACAGATGCGTGAAATATAACCATTGATGACTAAAATTTAATGTTATCTAGTGAATATGCAAATTGTCACCAACTATGACTCGATAAACACAGACACTGTCAACACCCACCAAACATGTAAGACCGTCACATACAAATCCATTAATATCATGCCATGTACAATACGGCGTTGTCCGGATATGAGACGGTATATCTGAAAACACTTGATGGGTTAGGATTCGAAAAACTCTGCGAAAGAATATTCCAGAGGCTTGGAAACTGGAATGTGGAACGAATAGGAGGCGTGGCGGATGCCGGCAGAGATTTAGTGATAGATGGTCCAGATGGCAGGATCATAGTAGAATGCAAGCATTACAACGTTGGTTCCATTGGCAGACCCATAGTACAAAAGCTTCATTCAGCGGTGATTACAAACGGAGGGAACAAAGGAATCATCATGACAACCGGTAGATACACAAAATCCGCCGTAGAATATGCAGGATCCCTCAAAGACATCAAGATAGATCTGTATGAAACATCACATCTGATAGATCTTGCAGAAAAGGCAAAGATACGTCTAATTACAAAAAAAGGGAGAGGCGATATTCTATCATTTCCAGTACTGACAATGGATAAGACTAGGAGAATGATCGTCAGATCGCTCAATTACAGGAGTCATCCTGCTTCCGTGGATGACCTGCTAAAAATAACTCCGGAAAAAGTAGAGCTCGTACCATACTATATGATCCGGGCAAGCATAAAGCGTGATTTTACCAATACTGTGGGTCAACTCATCTATGACATAGACGAACCCGACTTGCTCTATATTTTCAATGCAATAACAGGAAAGACTATGGATGCCAAGCATGCAGAATTTTTGAAAGTAAAAAGACTGCCCATTCTGAAGGAGATCCAACTGCCTGACTGTGATGTATCCAGTCCGCTCTTTAGAATGGGTGCCACACTTATCAAGACATACACTGAAGATTACCTAATATCACAACACACCCAGATTGTAAGATACATAGCTGGAAACAACAGTACATACACAAAAAAATGCATTCCCAGTAGAAGAGACATCACAATAAGAGACACAAAGCAAGTTCGGCTCCCAAAATACTATTTGACCCTTGGGATTCTGAGCAAAAATTATTCTTCACTTTTAATTCAAAACGACACAGATATCATGCTAACCTGCCTGCCAATACACAAATGCAGCATATGTGAAAAAGATGTGGGAAATAAGGCCCTCTTGTGCAACTCGTGTGGAGCAATATCTCATCTTCCAGCATTCTTTAGATCACACAGTCATATATGCAAAAAATGTAAAAGAACGATATGCAAAAAATGTACATTTTGGAGCCGCAAGATGTTGTTTCTCAAGACAAAAATGTGCAAACCGTGCGCTAACACATGTGGAAAAGATATCAAAAAATTGACATGATGGTGAGTAATCAGAATGTAGGACAAACCAGTTCATTTTGTTTGTCATGAATTTCTTCCCATGATTCCACTAAAATCAAATCTCCTAACCGTCATCTTCTAGGGGTTGTTGACTAGATTCTGTAAAGTTATGCAGATATAGATTTTTTTAACCTCAAATCCGTCTAAATGTCAAGTTGATTGTATATTTCACAACAGAAGATGGCAAAAAACTCACAACAGTTAGTTTTACTGCAAGTGGCGTAAAATGTGGATTTCATGGTTTTTCTAGATCAGGTTCTGATTGAAAAATCAGACAAATATTGTAAAATCAACCTAACGCACCAGATACAGTAAGATCAGCCGATCGTGCACCAGTCACACCATATCAAAGATTTTTTAAACCGCCACATATATCACATATCATGGAGCCGCATGAGGCGATGGTACTAGGTGCCATAAAGCACGGAATAGGCAAGTTTGAAAAGATTCAGAAGACAGTCGGGATTGAACCAAAGGAGCTTGACTCCATACTGCGCCGCCTAGAAGAGTCCGGGTTTATCAAAGTTGAGGAGAAAAAGGGCTGGCTTGGAGCAAAGGTAGAGATAGTGCCCACAGATGCTGGGGCAAGGGAGATAGAGAGGCACGTGGGGGAGCTAGAGGCCCGGTGGGGCAAGATGGCAGCGCTATACAAGACGGGCGGCAAGGACGGCCTAAAGCAGGCAATGGATGAGAACAAGTCGTTTATTCCCATGATGATGTTCTTTGGAGTCATGGACATGGCGATGTTTGGCATGATGTTTGGGCTGATCGGGGCGGCAATGACAGACTATGTTCCTGCAGACAGCATGCCCCCTGGTGCAGGCGATGCGGATCCCGGTGCAGGCGACTTTGACTTTGACGTCGGGTTCTAGGCATGTACAGCTCTGAGGAGTCGGGTCTGCTCCGCGTGCTCCGGTTTCTGCAGAGCCACGATACAGAGTACCTTTCAGGCCAGGATCTCAGCGACGTCATGAGGATGAGCCGGGTCGCAGTCTGGAAGCACATCAAAAAGATTCAAGAGCTCGGATATGCAGTCGAGTCGAGTCAAAAGCTCGGATACCGCCTTGCAGGAGGGACTGACAGGCTGTATCCGTGGGAGGTGACAGCCGGGCTACAGACCAGGTTTGTCGGGCAAAGGGCATACTATGTGGATATTGCAGAGTCGACTCAGGACGAGGCGCGCAAGCTTGCGGCGCCAGACAGTGATGGCGCAGTCATCATAGCTGCAGAGCAGACCGGCGGCCGCGGGCGCTCTGGCAAGAGATGGATATCTGCGCGCGGAGGCGTGTGGCTTTCCGTGGTGCTGCACCCAGAGTTTGACGTGTCTGTGATGACCTTGTTTCCGGCTGCTGCATCCCTTGCCCTGTCCGTCGCAATGGAGAGGACGCTTGGAATACATCCAGAGCTGCGGTGGCCAAACGACGTCACCGTAAACGGGAAGAAAGTGGCTGGAATCCTAGTCGATGCGTCGCTTGAATCAAACCGCATCGAGTCGATGATTGTCGGGACGGGGATAAACTATAACGTTGATGCAGGCATGATAGAAAAAGAGCTCGGAGAAACCCCGGGATTTTATGGCGCCGCGTCACTTGACTCTGATACGAGGCCTGTCGTGCTGGTGCAGGCGTTTCTGAGTGAGCTGGAGCGGGTCTATGACAAGCTGCACAATGACAATACCGACCATATCACATCAGAGTGGAGCAAGAGATCGCCTGCCATCGGGGGCAGGGTAAGGGTGAATACGCGGGGAGGCGTGGTATCTGGGGTAGCCTCGAGGATTGACAGGGATGGCGCCCTTGTAGTTGATGGCACAAGGGTTACTGCAGGCGATCTCATCTAGTGCGCCTCTTTGGGCGCTTTTTGCGGATCAGTTTTGACTGCTCTTGCAGTATGTCCTTGAGGTCGTTTTGAATCTCAAAGACTGCCAGCAGCATCTCCTCGAGTGTCTCGCAGTACCGGGAATAGGCATCTAGCAGCTCTGTCTTTTTCTTTCCAGACTTTGAGAGGTGTTCGTTTGCCCGGAGCAGGTTTGCAGACGTGATGAGTTCCGGCATGTCTTTGGGCTCGCCTAGTCCTTTGAGGTCGCGCTGGAGGTTTTGAATCTCTTGGCGCAGCGTGTAGATCTTGTCTCCGGCCCCTATCCTAGTCATTATGAAATAGGGAGCAGGGGCGTGAATTAAAGATTTTCGAGACGGCGCGTATTCACAGCTTTTAAAGTGAGAATTTCTGCATTGCCGAGATGTCATGCAGGTTTTGACATGGACACAGGCCTCAAAGATCGCGAATTTCCATTCCAAAGTTTTGGAATTGGGCATAATGTAAAATATACCGTGATGCCCATACATGTCATGAGGTATGCCCTAATCATGGCGCTGACCCTGGCATGCACGACGCCTGCATTTGCGCAGACGCCAGAAGAGATGTTTGCAGAGGCAGGCGCCCATTTTAAAAACGGCGAGTACGGCGATGCCGTAGATCTTTATGACCAGATACTAGAGGAGATTCCAAACAATTTTGCCGCGCTGGAGAAAAAGGGCATTGCATACAGCAACATTGGCAGCCATCCCGACTCGCTGGAGCAGTTTTTTACGATACTCCAGTACAGGCCAGATGATGTCACGGCCCTGACGGGAATGGGGCTGGGGTTTGGCAACCTTGGCGAATACCAAGAGGCGCTGTCATACTTTGAGAGGGCGTACGAGCTGGATCCCGACAGCACCACCGTCAGAAACTACAAAGAGTTTGCAGAAAAGGTGATCACAAAGTACCCGTATGTTCCCACGCCAAAGCCTGCAAGCAGCAAGACGTACTCTGCCACCATACCCGACTGGACAAAAGGGATTGCATCGGCATGGCTTGACAAAGGAATAAGCGATGCAGAGTTCGGAGCGGCCATAGAGTACCTGCTAGAGCAGGGCATTGTGCGGGTCTCCGCGCTAGACGAACCCGGGACTCTGGAGGATGCCCGGAAGGGGGCCACCGCGTGGATAAACGGGGCAGGCGATGCGGAGCTTGTGCCGCTAGTCCACCACATGATAAACTCCGGACACGTGCAATACACGGTGACAAAGACTCTAGAGGATGTAAAGCGCGAGACGGATCTCTTCAAGAGGTACGTGCGGGACATTACAAGCGCGGTAAACAAGGAAAAGCGGTACATCGAGTATCCAAATCCCAGCGGCGAGGTCATCAAAAAGTTTTTGCGCGACTACAAAAAATGGAACTTTGAGGAGGAGGTTGCAAGGGCGGCCACTGGATTTCCAGATCCCGTGTTTGCCGTAATTGACGAGGTCATGGTGATATACTATACCGTGTACGTAAACGAGCAGCCAACTGGCCTGCCGCTTGACCATCAGGGCACGCTTGATGAGTCCCTGGCATACTGGGAGGAGCAGAGATTCAACATAAGGGACAGGGAGGCCAGGTTTGAGTTCATAATCACGGAAAAAAAGCACGAGGCAAACGTGTGGATCACATGGGTGGTGCGCGACATTGGCGAGGGGGTGCTAGGGCATGCCCACATAGGCAAGGGGGCAGTAGAGGTGACTCTCGGAGACTATAACTGCGACGGAGCGTTCCAGCTGTATGACATTCCAAGCGTAAAGCACGTCATGACGCATGAGATCGGCCACTCGATAGGACTAAAGCACGTAGATGATGCATCAAACATAATGTATCCGTCATTTACGCCGTCGTTTGCGTATTGCCTGCTGTAAATTAGCTAGACCTAAACGGATCACACGCACGGAATTGGTAAAACGAATAAAAGCGCCATGATATACTAGTAATGTATGCTCAAGAGCCCAACCACTGCAGAAAAGTGCCCGGCCTGCGGGGGCAAAAAAATGATAACTGATGGCAATACTGGCGAGGTGTGCTGTGGCAGGTGCGGCTTTGTAGTATCCGATCACATTGCAGAGACGGGCGCAGAATGGAGATCGTTTGCATCAGACGGGGAGAACCGCGCACGCGTTGGCGCAGGCATCTCGCTGACCATGCACGACATGGGGCTCTCCACGGTAATCGGCGCCCTAAACAAGGACTCTACTGGCAGGCCGCTTACGGCAGGCATGAAGAGCTCAATTGAGCGTCTGCGCACATGGGACAGCCGCAGTCACGCTCACACGTCTGCAGACAGAAACCTCCGCCATGCCCTCAACGAGATGGACAAGCTAAAAGACAAGCTTGCGCTTACCGGAGCCGTTATTGAAAAGGCCGCATACATATACCGCAAGGCGATGGAGAGAAAGCTGGTTCGCGGCCGCTCCATACATGGCTTGGTGGCAGCCTGCCTCTATGCGTCCTGCAGGAACACGGGGACGCCTAGGACGCTAGATGACATTGCAGACGGAATCAACATACGCCGCAAGGACGTGGCCAGGTGCTACCGCCTCGTATTTCGAGAGCTGGATCTAAAGATGCCCGTAGTCGACCCGATACGCGGCGTCTCGCGCATAGCAAGCATTGCGGGTCTGGGAGAAAAGAGCAAGCGCAAGGCGGTAACGATTCTAGACAGGGCAAAAAAGACTGGGATGGTTGCAGGAAAGGATCCGATGGGAATGGCAGCGGCGGCGCTGTATCTTGCATGCCTAAGCACGGGCGAGACAAAGTCACAAAAGGAGATATCCACGGCATCCGGGGTCACAGAGGTCACCATTAGAAACAGGTGCACGGGGCTCAGAAAGATGCTAGAAGACCAGATATGATGCGTGCAGGTTTCACTGCAGGCGCGTGGTCAGACAAGCGTTAGTCGCATCTGCGATCAGACTCCCGTCATGTTTTTTAATGCGTCATGTGTGGGTACGGCGTGAGTCGCAAAAAAATATCAAGGATACTAGTGCCGCTAGACGGCTCAAAGAACTCTATCCGTGGGCTGGAGACGGCCATAACAATAGCAAGGGGGTGCAACTCTACAATCACGGGACTCTACTGCATCCACGAGCAGCCGCGCTCGGAGTTTGGAGGGGGCGGCTCAAAGGATCAGCCAAGCCCGCATATGAAAAAATTCATGGACGCCGCAAAGGTGCTTGCGGCTCAAAATGGCATCGACTTTAAAGAAAAGATTGCGAGGGGCGACATTGGATACACCATAGTCAAGACTGCGCGCGGCAATCCCAAGTACGACATGATAGTGATGGGCTCGCGGGGGAGGAGCTCTGCAAAGCAGATGATCTTTGGCAGCATTTCAAACTATGTGATACACACGGCAGTGATTCCCATAGTCATTGTGAAATAGTCAATAGCCCTTCTTTTTGAGGTATTTTTGGTGGTATTCCTCTGCGGGGTAGAATTTGCCAGACTGCACTATCTCCGTTACAATGGGGGACGAGTGCCTGCCGGATCGTCCAAGATCGTCTCTGGACTTTGCGGCAGACTCTTTTTGAGAGTCAGAGTGGAAGAATATGGCAGAGCGGTACTGTCTTCCAACATCAGGGCCCTGGCGGTCCTTTGTGGTGGGATCATGATTGCTCCAGAATATGTCCAGTAAATCCTCATAGGAGACGACGTCCGGGTCGTACTCTATCTCCACTGCCTCTGCATGCCCCGTCGTATCCGTGCAGACCTGCTCGTATGTGGGGTCTGACACGATGCCCCCGGTATATCCCACCCGGGTCGACTTTACGCCTTTTGTCTTGGAGAGCAGATCCTCCACATGCCAGAAACAGCCTGCCCCAAATGTAGCCTTCAACAACATCTGCAGGGTTGGGGGGGATTAAAATTTTTAGTTTGCAGGGATCAGACCCTCACGTACGAGGAACTTGATAGAGTTGAGAAACTCGTCCTGGGTTATCAGATCCTGCGACCACCAGTATGCGCTGTTGCGGACCCACTTTGGAATGGCGTTGTTTGTGGGATCCGGGATCTCTGATACCATGATTATGCCATTATCAAGCAGGAATTGGATTGCGGGTGCAAAATCAGACTCGGATATCCTTTGTTCTCCCCACTGCTTTGCCGTGCTCTTTACCCACGGAGGTATTGCAACCGGGTCTTCGTAGCCAAGCACGTTGTGTATGGAGGTGTCTGGAAATTGAGAGTCAAACCACGACTTGTATTCTGGCTCGGAGTTGTAGCGGTCGATGTAGGACTGCGGGGATTGGTCATTGGATGGAAAGCCGCCTACGTGTGTCTGCTTGTATCCTGCCACATCCTCAATCGAGTGCGAGGGGAACTGTGAGTCAAACCACGACTTGTATTCTGGCTCGGAGTTGTAGCGGTCGATGTAGGACTGCGGTGATTGGTCATATGACGGAAAGCCCGGGATCTTTAGCTTTAGGGTTTCAAAGGCAGGCTCTGCATCTGGTTTTGATGGTGGCTTTGGAGTCTTTGTGTCTGTCTGCGGGGCAGGCTCTGGCTTGGGCTTTGGTTTGATCTCCGGTTCTGGCTTTTGTTCTGGTTTTTGTTCTGGCTTTTGTTCTAGTTCTGGTCGTTCTTTCTGGTATTGCAGTGTCTTTTCGGCGGATTGGCCGTCGTAGGAGACCTTTACTGTGAATGCTCCGTCAGTCATCCAATTACTACCTCCCAGTTTGAGCGAGTATGAAAAGCTGCCATCAGAGTTTGCAGCCGGCTGGCCTATGCCTGCCAGGGGAGAGTCGAGGGAGGATATCAGAATGGATACAAACTGGACCTTTGGATCATACTCGACTGTCCCGGATATTACTATCGTGTCGCCCTTGTGGTACAGAGCCTCGTTGGTGGTAAAGTCTATCGCTCCAAACACAGGCGGGATTGCCAGTACCAGTAGGAGCGACGCGAGTATTAATGGAACAAGCACGTATCGGATTCGTTCAGGCATAATTAAAAAGGTTACAGAATTGGGCCATACATTGCAAGTTGGAACAAACCCTACAAATACCAGTCAGGAGATGGATCAGTTTGTAAAGTTCTACATCACATCGGGCGCCGCGATTCCCAGCAGGCCAAGCCCCTTTTCAATGGTGCCCTTGAACGAATATACCACGCACAGCCTGGCATTCTCCAGATTCTCATCATCGAGTCCCAGCACGTGAGCCTTTTCATAAAATGCGTTAAATGATACGGCCAGATCATGGCAGTATCGGACCACCACCTTGGGCGACATGTTCCTTGCGGCATCCCGAACACACACCTCGAGCATTCCTATTCCCCTTATCAGATCCAGCTCCGGCCTGCCATCAAGCAGGGAATAGTCCACGTTTGCAGGAAGCGCCTTGCCAGACTTTTCTAGTATCCGGGCAGCCCGGGCATGAGTATACTGGATGTACGGGGCAGTATCGCCTTCCAGACTCTGCGACTTTGCCAGATCAAAGACGATTATCTTGTCTAAATCCTGCCTTATCATCTCATAGCGCATTACCCCCACTCCGACATCGTGGGCAATCCTGTTAATTCCGTCAGAATCCATCTCCGGGTGCCTCTTTTTTGTCTCTGCCCCGATCCTCTCATGTAGCGTGTCGTACACAGAGTCGGCGCTCACATACAGGCCCTTTCTCCCGGACATCTGCGCGCTCTTGCCGGCCGTGTCCATTCCAAGCGTGCTGGCAGTGTCCGGACTCAGCGTGACGGACTCGTATCCGAGATGCATGTATGCGTCAGGCGCCGACTTGAACTTTGCGACAAGCTGTGTGATGATGTTCTGCAGCCGGGCCTGCCGCGAGTCAATCACGGTGATTACGCGGGAGCCTGCAAGCGACGGCCCCTTTTCATTGTTGGGCTCTAGCACCGTCTGCCACAGCACCCGGGATCCGGGCTGCTCTTTTTCATATTTTGTGTAATAAAACGGGTCATCTACCAGTCCGAGCTTCCATGCGGCATACGGAATGTCCTTTGCGACATACGTGGCAGTGCCGTTGCTCCTGACGATCACCTTGTCCTCTTCTGCATCCCCGCGGATCACCCAGCAGCCAGCGTTCTTGCCTCCGTCTTCAAACTCGACTAGCTTTTTGTTCTTCATCTCCTCAAATATGCGGCTCCACAGGCCCGACCTGAGTATCTGCGACTCAAAGTTCAGGCAGTCATATGTGACTGACAGCCTCCAGCAGGTCTCCAGCTGGCATGCAAGAACCCGCCGCGTAATCATGTCGGCAAACTTTGCAGTCTCTGAATCGCCGTCTTCCATCTCCCGGAGTATCTCCTTGCGGACGTCCTCCAGTCCGGGATCAGACCCGTATCTTTCCGTAGTCTTTACATACACGTCATCTCCGCAATAGTGATCAAACTTTTTCCCGTCAGGCGGCTCTGCCGGGAACCCCAGGTGCCTAAAGCCCAGCACAATGTCTGCCACCTGCAGTCCCGAGTCATCCACATAGTTTAGCACGCTTACCTTGTATCCTGCGCGGGACAGAATCCGGGATATTGTGTCGCCCACCACTATGTTGCGGACGTGCCCTATGTGCAGCGCCTTGTTTGGGTTTACGCTGGTGTGCTCTACTACCACACTAGAGCCCCCGCCCACGTCTGCGCTCCCGTACCCGTCGCGCATCGACTCTGTCAGGATTACCCTGCTCAGACTGCTCCAGTTTGCAGAAAAGTTCAGATAGCCGGAGGGATGGGCCTCGCATCCGGACACCAGATCCCCGGCACAGTACCGCTTTGATATCATTTCTGCAATATCCCTCGGGCCTTTCCCGAGGTTCTTTGCCAGCAGGAACGCCAGGTTGGAACTTGCATCACCGAACCCCGGCCTTGCCGGCTCTACCACATATGGCACCCCCGATATGTCAAGATCATCTAGTACTTTTTTCAGACCCGACTCTATCTCTGCGATAAACGACCCAAACGCCATCTCACATCTCCGGGAATCTCGGCGCTAATTTATCTAGCGCCTCGAGCACGCCCTCCCCGGCGCCAGCAGACACGGCAATTGTGGCCTCTGATCTCACCTGCTCAGACGCGTTTCCCAGGGCTATGCTGGTTCCCGCCACCCGGAACAGCGGCACGTCAGTGGCGCTGTCCCCTATTGCGATCACATCCCCTGCAGATATCGAGCGCCTCTGCATCAGCTCTGAGAATCCAGAGCCCTTGTCGACCCCCGAGGAGTTGAGATGGCATGCATATCCGCTGTCTGACAGGCTCACGCCCGTCCCAGACAGGACATCCCTTGCCTCTGAAATATCAAAGGTCCTCTCCAGCACCACCTCTGTCATCCTGGGAAACACCGGCTTTTCGCAGACGCCTTTTACCCTGTCACGGAGTGTTTCCAGGGCGGCCATACATGGGGCCATGTCTCCCAGCAGCACGTGCTCGGAGTTTCCAAGCGTGATACATCCGCCGTTCTCGCCCACAGATACTGGCGTCATGCCCCCAAAGACTGCCAGCAAGAACCCCTCTACTGACGACCTGCCCGTCACAAATATCACGTCATGGCCCATCAGCACCAGCCTCCGCAGAGCCCCCAGGGCATCCAGATGAATCCGCCCGCCCCCGTTCTCAGTTATGGTGCCGTCGATATCCACCGCAAATACGAGTCTTTTCATGCTGCGTCTGGCGCGCATCCGGATAATATCTGTGTGCAATTACGGTTTTTATTTGATTCATCCCAAGCCCGGTACATGGGGATCCCAGAAAAGATAAAGGCCATACAAGACGAGATGGCAAAAACCCAGATAAACAAGGCCACAGAGCACCACATCGGCCTGCTCAAGGCAAAGATTGCCAAGCTAAAGCGCGAGCAGGAAGACAACCTGGCAAAAAAGTCGGGGATAAAGTCAGACGGGTTTGACGTCCGGAGATCCGGGGACGCGACCGTGGTATTCATAGGGCTGCCAAGCGTCGGCAAGTCGACGCTGCTCAACAAGATTACCGATGCAAAGTCTACAGTCGGCGCGTTCCAGTTTACAACGCTTACCGTGGTGCCGGGAATGATGGAATACAGGGGCGCCAAGATCCAGGTGCTTGATCTTCCCGGAATAATAAAGGGGGCATCCACCGGCAAGGGGCTTGGAAAGAGGATACTTGCCGTCGCAAGGTCAGCAGACCTCGTACTGCTGATGCTAGACGTGTTTCAGCCGTACCACGAGGACGTGCTAGTAGACGAGCTGGGCAACATTGGAATAAGGCTCAACCAGCTGCCGCCAAACATCACCATAGAAAAGGCGGGGATGGGGGGGATTGCCATAGCCCAGCAGGTAAAGCTGACAAAGATAACAGAAAAGCACCTCAAGGACATACTGCACCTTTACGGGATAGTGAGCGCCAGGGTCGTGACGCGGGAGGACCTCACCTCAGAGCAGCTTGCAGACCACATTGCAGGAAACATCAGCTACTCAAAGTCCCTTACGATACTCAACAAGATAGACCTCGTGGACGAGGAGTTCCTGAAGGATCTGTGCGGCAAGATAAAGTCAGAGGTGGTGCAGGTCTCTGCAAACTCGGAGATCAACATCGAGCTGCTCAAGGAAAAGATCTATGAAAAGCTAAAGTTCATCAGGATATACCTGCGTCCCAAGGGGGGCGAGACGGACTACAAGGAGCCGCTGATTGCAAGGGAGAGCGACACTGTGGAGGATATCTGCAACAAGCTGCACCGCAGGATGAAAAGGGAGTTCCGGTACGGCCTGGTCTGGGGCAAGAGTGTAAAGTTTGGGGGGCAGCGCGTGGGTCTTGGGCACATATTGCAAGACGAGGACGTCCTGACCATAATCAAAAAGCGCGGGACATGACGCAAATTGTGATCGCAGACAAAAACAACTGTATTAAAAGTTATCAATTGGTATAACTTTGTTCAGTTTAGCTACTCAAAAACAATGACAATGGCGTGTCTGTAATGGCTGCAAAGCGAAAGACCGCTGCAAAACGCAAGACGACGCGAAAGACCACAAGACGAAAGACAACGCGTAAGACTGCAAAACGCAAGACGACGCGAAAGACCACAAGACGAAAGACAACGCGTAAGACTGCAAAGGCGGCACCAAAAAGAAAGGCGACAAAGAGACGTGCTGCTCCAAAGAGAAAGACAACAAGGAGAAAGACTACCAAAAAGACCACGACTCGCAAGAGAAGAACCGCCAAAAAGTCTGCCTCAAAGGCGGCGCCCAAGAGGCGTACTGCCAAGAGAAGGACTACAAAGAGACGGTAAACGTCAAAACCAAACAATCGCCTAATGGCGAATTTTTCAGATCAGCCCAGTGTCAACTGAACATCTGCCCGGGGGGCTTGTCCTTGGCGGTCTTTTTCTCCATTGAGAACCGCTTGTCCGGGGGGATTATGGATAGCTTTATCGCCGTGCCGATTGCATAATGCGGCGTGCCGTCGGGATTCTTGTGGTTTATGGCCTTGCCGACGCGGTCAAGATCCACTCTTACCTTTACAATTGTACCGTCATCAAGCTCAAAGGAGACATAGTCATGCTCTAGGCGCTTGTAGTCAAGCATCTCAAAGTCAATCTTGCTTGGCTTTTCACTCATTGTATACACGCACTCAATGCCACTAGTAAAGGTAGCTCATCAGCCGTATCTGTTCTTCAGTTGTGATTATATTCTTGTTTGTGAGAATCTCCAAAAGATCCTTGAATATCGATTTTTGCTCAGAAGACATGCCGCCAGTCTGCCCCCTCTCGCCGGGCGCGCCCGGAGGTCCTCGCGGGCCGGGCTCTCCTATAGGACCCTGCTCGCCGGGAGTCCCCTGCTCGCCGGGCGCGCCTGTCGGACCGTGCGGGCCGCGCTCACCTTGCGGGCCCTGGATTCCCTGCGGACCTTGCGGGCCCTTTTCTCCAGGAGGCCCCGTCACGCCGCGCTCGCCCTGGGATCCCTGCGAGCCTTGCGGGCCCTTTTCTCCTACTGGTCCAAGCGGGCCTGTCGACCCTTTTTCTCCCTGCTGACCTATCGAGCCGCGCTCACCTTTTTCCCCCTGAGGACCTGGAACTCCGGTGAGTCCCTTTGCGCCTGCAGGCCCTTGCGGACCTTGCGGGCCCTTTTCTCCGATGGAGCCTTCGGTCCCCTTTGATCCCTTTTCACCGATGGGACCGAGAGGACCCGGCCGACCCTTGTCGCCGGGCGGACCTGTGATTCCCTTTTCACCCTTTTCTCCAATGGTGCCCGTAACTCCCTGGAGTCCTTTCTCTCCCTGCACTCCGGTCTGTCCCGTAGGACCTTTTTCTCCAGAAGAGCCATGCGGACCTGTAAGTCCCTTGTCGCCGGGCGGACCTTGCGGACCCTTGTCTCCCTTGTCTCCGGGAGAGCCCCTCAATCCTGATGGACCCTTGTCGCCGGACGGACCGGTCGGGCCCTTTTCTCCTGACGTGCCGGGAGGACCCTTTATTCCGGTCTGGCCCTTTTCACCTATCGAGCCGGTCGGGCCCTTGTCTCCCTTGTTGCCGGGCGGACCGGTGACGCCCTTGTCTCCCTTGTCACCCTTGTCGCCGGTAATTCCCTTGTCTCCGGTAATTCCCTTGTCTCCGGATTCCCCCTTGTTTCCGGGAGAGCCCTTGTCGCCGGGCTGCCCCGGCACGCCGACTTGACCCTTTTCACCTGGCGGTCCCGGATCTCCGGGACGTCCGGGCGGGCCGCGCTCGCCGGGCAGAATCTTTCTCTTTGGTTTTAAATCCACATCTGCCTTGCGCACTGGTTTTGCGCGCTTTTTCCCACCCGGGCGCTCTAGCGGAACGCTAAACACTGTATGCATAGAAGAGAAGAGATCAATTACCACCACCCACACCTCGTCAAGCTCGTCAATTGACGCAGGCAGCGGGTTCTCTGCAGACCCTACAACCTCTGAGAACATTCCGTCCTTTACGCGGAGATGGAACTTTCCCTTCCAGACTGCAGGAAACTGCTTTGACTTTATGGCCTCATCAGAAGGCCTTGAATCAGATATCGAGATCTGGGCCTCGTACACTCCAGACTGCCTGAATGGCGCCTGCCCGGTGATCTCCATGCGTGATCTTGCCACATTCGATTATCCATATCTCAACTATTTTTGTATTTATATCAGGCCTGATCGCCTCCCGGCCTGCCGGCTCCCCGCCCATCAGGATGGTATTTATCTAGATAGGGGGGATTCGGAGCTAGTGAAAAAGCCGTTTGGAGGAAAAAGTACAGGCGGGGAGCCCAAGGCAGAGAACACCAGTCTGGTAGATGCCGACTATGCCCGCAAAAAGCTCTTCAAAAATGGCGTCAACCTCATGGCAGATGAAAAGCTCGAGGAGGCAGCCATCGTATTTGAGCAGGCCCTCAGAATAGACCCCGACAGCGTCGAGACCCTGATGAAGCTCGGATATGCCAGGTTCCATCTGGAAGACCACGGCGCGGCCCTGAGAATCTATGACAAGATATTTGAGATTGACGTGACAAACCCGGAGGCCTGGAACCTAAAGGGGCTGGTCCACTATGAGCAGAAAAACTATGCAAAGGCCCTAGATGCCGTGGAAAAGGCCATAGAGTCAGATCCCACATTCGGCATGGCATGGTACAACAAGGCGTGCTTTTTATCACTGCTAAACCAGGTGCCCGAGGCGCTCGAGGCGCTAAAGCGCTCAATTGAGATCGATGTAAAGAACGCAAGAAAGTCAATCCGTGACAAGGACTTTGTCAACGTAAAGATAGAAGAGGGGTTCAAGCGGATACAAGAGGTGGTGGTGTTAGAGTCCGTGCGCCAGGGATACCACACGATCGGCGCCATTGTGTGGACTACGTTTCTAGACAAGGTAGACGCCGATGTGGCACTGCTAAAGCTGATGGAAAAGGGGCTGATTGTAAAGAATGAAAAGCGCGATGGGCTCAGCAAGGTGCCGGTGTACGACCTTGCAACCAACGTCGCAGAAAAGATAGGCAGTGAGAAAAAGGGCATCTTTGGAATCACGCGCAAAAAGGTTCCAAAGCCGGTAAAGAACCTAAAGGAAATGATCCAGTCAATCCATGCCGCGAGGGAGGCAATAGAGGAGAAAAACGTGGAGAAGGCGATGGACGTGTTTGAAGAGTTCATAGATCCCGCAAGGTCAGGGCAGCATATGATTGACAGCTTTTTTGACGCGCACCGGGAGATAAGGCTGTGGAAGATAAGGCTAAAGGACAGGGGCGAGGACTATCTTGTAGACAACCGCGAGAAGATGCTGGTCTTGTTTGAGAATGTAGAGGCGGCAATCACCAAGAATATCAGAAGCAAGATATCCTAAATGGATGGTCTAATGAGCATACAAAATTTATTTTTCAGAGGCCGTGAATCAGATATTTGTACGAATGCAAGTATGCCAAGACTCTAGATGTAGACAAACGATCAAGATGCAGGTTGGTCGATAATGTAGGAGTTTATTCAATTTAGTATCAAATTATTGCAAAACTATATAAGTAAATGCAGCAATATGATACTAAATGGACATAGCAAGTGCAAAAACACTGAAATCACTAGTCGATGGTCAAAAGGAGAGAGACGAGCTGTTAAAAATATTGGGAATAAAACATCGAGGCTTGGCATATGTAATAAAGAATCTCAAGGAGGCCGGATACATCGACAAGGAAAATACAACAGTCAAACTAAAAAATACGCCAAAGGCCACATTACTTAAAGATGTGAGTCATCTAGTGGACATAGAAAAACTGTTGAGAGGATCAAACGAGATAATATTTTCAAATATTGAAAAATGCAATACTGTTGAAGAATTGATAAAAAAAACAGGGTTATCAAAAACAACCATACACAGATCCATATCAGAACTTCAATCCATAGGCGCAATAATAAAAAATAATGGTAAAATGCAAATTGATGAAAGAAAAGAATCCCTGATGGAATTTGCAAACATGATGAGAATGGAGATGGAGAAAAAATATGAAGATGACAATGTTGAGATCATTTTTAACGACGGTTCGACAATATTGAGAAAAACGCCAGTTGGCAAAATTATCAAAGGCGCAACTACCGGATTTTCGTTGTTTTCAGAATATGGGGTTGAATATAACACCAAAGATGATTATTTTTGTGAGCAAGAAGAAGAAATGGACATTCAGGATGTTTTGTTGCATGCAGTGTATTCAGCAGTAAAAACAAAAAATAAAATGGAATTGCTTATGTGTGTTATTTTTTATGCAAAGCACAAAGAGAAAATGGATACAATGCAATTACGAAAAAAATCGATAAAATTGGGAATATTGGATATCTGGTTGGATATAGAATCATACATGCGAGAGAAAATGCCAAAAACAGAGTTATTTTTGCCATGGAATGAATTTTTGATCAAAGCAAAGCTTTATGAAATACCTACTAGAAAATATACATTGCCAAAACCTAGCGACATATTTAGAGAAATAAGTGATGAATTGAAGAAGCCATTCACAGTCTATCTAATAGGTGGCGAAAATATGCGAATAAAATCATTAAAGAGCAGTACGAAAGATTGTGACATAGTAGTAGAAAATAATGAGAATTTTGAAAACATGGCTCAAATATTAATAAAGATTGGATACGAACAGATAGCCAAGCAAGAATTTGTTGGTGAAGATTTAAGAATAGAGCCAGATGGCATGTTTAAATATGAAAATAAAAGTACAATTGATTTGTTTACGCACAGAATCTCACGAGAATTGATATTGTCAAAAGGCATGATAGAAAGATCCGATGTCATAGACTATGGAAAATTAAAAGTGAAATTACTTCGAAATGAAGACATATTTTTACTCAAGGCGGTGACCGGCCGAGAAGGAGACATACAGGACATGGCAGCACTAGTTAAAGGTAGCAGAAGCACGCCATATGAATTACAACACGGAGATTTTGATTGGAAACTAGTATGGGAAGAGATTCTTGAACAAAAACAAACTACCAAAACAGATAATTTTATGATTACTGTTTTGGACCAACTGACATATCTTGAAAAGCAAAGTGGAATTGCGAGTCCATTTTTTGATAAATTGAGAATAAATGTTATTGACATAATGATTGAAAAAATAATTCGAGGTGGAAAAATGCCAATAAAAAAAATAGTCGATTATTTGTCAGGGGAAGATATTACTGAAACGCAAATCAGAAATAGACTTGACGAGATGGAGAAAAAGAAAATTATTAAAAAAGTGCCCAGCGGGAGAACGGCTTCGGTGAAATTTCTAAAAAATAGTGAATTTCCTGAAAACGAGCTGAAAATAAATATAGAAAGTTTGGAGCAATATATGGACTGGCGTTTTCATATGAGAAATGGACAAAGTAGAACAAAGATCGAGAAAGTGATCAGTGAGTTAACAGGCTTTGGTTTTAAGACAATTGGCGAAATTGATGGAATAGTTGAACAGTCTATAGAGGCATTGGAAAAATATGAAAGAGAGCAGTTACCAAACAAGCAGACAAGCAGAATCGGAGCAATAAGGATTTGTATAGGTATGCGTTATCCAAAAATTGGAAGAGATAAGCTATCACCATATCATATAAGTAAATTTGAAGAATATCATAAGATGATAAAAAATAAATCCATATCCACGCATCCAAAAAAGACGATGAGTCGTGAGTGAAAAAAAATCGATACGGAGAAAAATCATTTGGATGCAATTATAGCCATGTCCGCAAGCATGTTGCAAACTGGGGAATAACTCTTGGAGAGAAAGCGGGAATGATCATAGAGGGCAGGAACAAGTGGCAGGCCATGATTCAGAATGGCAGGTGCCAATCTTTAGAAGATCGCTATTTCACCCGTGTCTATACCGCCATGACTTCACAAAACCAAAAAAATCATTCCGCCGAGAGATCCCAGTAGCTGGCATCCTCTTGTTTTGCAGTCGGCTTTTGTAGGCTCTTCCACTCTTTGAAGGATCTCACATACAGTCTTGCGTTTTTGTGGCCGGCGGATTTTAAGGCATAGTATGCCAGGCCAGAGAGCGTCCCCACGCTGCCGCAGTATGTGATTATTTCAGAGGTATCTGATACGCCCCTGTTTTCAAGCAGCCGCCTCATCTCCTCTTGCGATCTCAGAATCCTGCCGTTGCCTCCCAGCGTGCGGTACGGGATGCTGATCGCCCCCGGGATGTGCTGCTCTAGATAGTTGAGCCTCTCGCGGTTGTCTACAAGAATCACGTCGTCGCGCTCCTTTGCCGACTCGAGGTATTCTGCAGTCGCAAGTATCTCCGGCCTGACGGATGCGGCGTGGTCTTTTTTTTGGACGTCCGGCGTGTCAGAGTCTGACTCGAGCCCCAGTGACTTCCAGTCCGCATACGTGCCCTCCAGCAGGGACACGTCTGCATGCCCGATGTATTCAAGCGTCCATGCAACTCGGGATGCCAGGGCGCCAAACGTGTCGTCATATACCACCACGGACGTCTCATTATCAATTCCCATCGCGCCGGCAAGCTTTGCCACGCGCCCGGGATCGTCATCGGAGAGCAGATCAGCAAGCGGCAGGTTTACCGCAGTAGGTATGTGATCCTTTTTGTAGTCGTCTGCGCGCCGCACGTCTACAACCCGCAGGCTCTTATCGCGCACGCCAGAGCGTACAGAGTCGGTACTTGCAGTGACGGCGCCGCTCAAGCGGCACACTCGCCCTTGCCGGTCTTTGTGTGATAGTTTGTATCACTCCCATAGTCCAGGTAAAAGTCCGGATCCTCGTCCTTTGTGGGCGGAACTATGAGCGGATCCAGCATCTTTTTAATGTCAGATATTGACTTTACGTCCGAGTCCTCTGCGCCGGTGGCCACCCTGTGAAGCCACGACTTTAGCGTGTCGCCGGGCTTTTTGTTCCCCCGGAATATCTCGATGATCTTGAGGATCACCGGAATTACCCTCTTTGCCGGAACCCGTGCGCATGTCTGGCCCAGCATGGTGCCTGCATCAGAGCGCCCTGCAAGGGACATCTGATAATTTGGATACATGTCCTTGCCCACGCGCCCTCCGCCGCCGTAAAACCCAATGGTCGCAATCCCGTGCTGGCCGCACGAGTTTGGACAGCCGCTTATCTTTATGCTAGAGTCGTACAGATCCGGATCATCGTCTAGTCCCATCGCTAGGAGCTTTCGCTGGATCTCCTTTGCGAGTCTGTGCGAGTTTGTAAGGGCCAGGTTGCATGACGTGGTGCCAGAGCATCCGATTGGGGCAGACATTGTAAGGGCGCCTGATTTTGCCAGTCCGGCATCAAGCAGCTTTGAGTAGAGCGGCGGCAGGTCGTCTTTGTGGACGTAGCGGAGCGCCACGTTCTGGGAGAATCCCGCCCTGGCCTTGCCTTCTGAGGAGTGCTCCCTGATCAGTCCGGCAAGGGAGACGAGCTGGCCAGACGTAATGTCTCCTGCCTCCAGCGTGACAAAGACGGTGTGGTATTCCGGCTGCTTTTGCGGCATGGTGTTTGTCTTGAGCCACTTTGCATAGCCGTCGCGCGAGCTTCCTGACTCGTCACATACCTGCAGCGGTCGCCTGATCACGCCGGGCGTGCGATCTACTTGCAGCTGCGTCACGACTGACTGCGTCGCCCGTACTATGGCCCTCTCCTTTAGCACCAAGTTCTGGAACTTTTCCCATCCCATGTCATGTACCAAGTATCTCATGCGGTTCCGGGCCATGTTCTTCCTGTCTCCAAGCCTGTCAAATATCCTCATTACGCTGATGGACGTGTACAGCAGGTCCTCTTCGGGAGTGAACTCTTCGAGCTGGTGGCCCACGTACGACTTGTTTCCAAGCCCGCCTCCAAGGAATACCTTGAATCCGCGCTCGCCATCCCTTGTTGCCGGAATCAGGCCCACGTCCACCATGCGGGCCATGCCGTGCTGCTCGCAGCAGGTAAAGTTGAACTTGAACTTGCGCGGAAGGTTTTGCGCCATTGGGTTGCGCAGGAAGAACCTCGCAGTCGCGAGCGCATAGGGCGTCGAGTCAAACTCCTCGTCCGGGCACACGCCAGACAGCGGGCTGCACATTACGTTGCGCACTGTATTGCCACACGCCTCCCTGGAGGTCAGGCCCACTTCTGCAAGGCCGCGCATTATCTCAGAGACGTCCTCGAGTATCACCCAGTGAAGCTGGATGTTCTCCCGGGTTGAAAAGTGCGCGCTGCCAATAGAGTACTGCTCGCTGAGCCGGGATATCTGCTCAAGGTGGTGCGGGTATACCTCCCCCGCCGGTATCTTTATGCGCACCATTGCATAGTCGCCGGTCATTCGGGTGCCATACGCGCCATGCTGCAGTCTGAACCTCCTAAAGCTGTCCGCGTCATACCTGCCCTGGCGGAACAGCCTGACTGTCTTTGCAAAGTTGTCTGCCTCCTCCATCCTGGACCAGTCGATCTTTTGCCGGGGATCGCGCGCCTGCATGTCAGTTGCTGTCAATACACAGAAGTTTGCCCCCCGTTTGGTTATAAATTTTTGATATAGGCACGTTTTGTATTACACATGATATGGCCTGTGCGTAATATTCCTGCTTTTGAGACCCGCCTTAGTGTCAGCTAATGGTCGGCTTTTGGCAAGGTATTAATTATTAGCTGCGGGGATCATCCCCATGCAAGAGGCAACAGTCGCGCAAAAGTCCTCAAAGATATTTGCAGACGTCAGCGAGGTAGAGATAACCCGCGCCATTGCAGACGAGTTCCACAGGGTGCTAGTAGACAGGGCAGAGTCAGACGTTATAATTATCGGGGCAGGTCCGGCAGGACTCACTGCAGGCCGCGAGCTCTCAAACATGGGCTTCAAGGTGCTGATAATAGAGCAGAACAACTATCTCGGCGGCGGGTACTGGCTTGGCGGATACATGATGAATCCTGTGACCGTGCGCGAGCCGGCGCAAAAGATATGGGACGAGCTTGGCATACCGTACAAAAAGGTCGCAGAGGGGCTGTACCTCACCCCGGGACCGCATGCGGTCTCAAAGCTGATTGCGGGCACGTGTGATGCCGGCGTAAAGTTTCTAAACCTGACAAAGTTTGACGACCTGGTAATGAAGAACGGAAGGGTGGCAGGAATAGTGGTAAACTGGATGCCCGTCTCTGCGCTGCCGCGCAACATTACGTGTGTGGATCCCATCGCACTAGAGGCAAAGATGGTAATTGACGCGTCAGGGCACGACTCTGTGGCCGTAAAGAGGCTGGTGGACAGGGGGCTGGCAAAGTGGAAGGGGATGAACCCGATGTATGTAAACGAGGGCGAAGAGCACGTAGTGGAGAAGACAGGCGAGGTGTACCCCGGGCTTGTGGCTGCCGGAATGTCGGTGACTGAGACGCACGGCCTTGCAAGGATGGGGCCCACGTTTGGATCAATGCTGTACTCGGGCAAGAGGGCAGCAGAGATTACGGCGGCAAAGATAAAAGAGCTAGAAAGATAAGCAGGGCGCGCCCATGTGCATTGTTGAGGATTCACAAAATAATAATACATGACGGATCCGGGATTCCGGGACTCGGTACCAGGATGGCAGAAACCCTGGATGCGCTCTCCGCAGAGGTGGAGATCCGGGACTGGCATGGCGCAGATGCAGAGGCTGCCAGGATTTATGACGCGAGCGTGCCCTTTGAGAGGCAGCCCGAGTCCGGGACTGGCATGCCATTCTATGACGGCAACGTGCTGCAGGGGATCATCTCTGAGACGATCCCGGAGACAGAGTCCGGAATCGGGACGCTGCATGTCTTTTTTTCAGACAGGCTTGCATGCACGTTTGAGCATGGCGATTACAGGTATCATGCAAGGGCGCTCATAGCGTCAAATCCCGCGGTCATATCAATGCCCGGGATAGTAGAGGCGCCGGCAAGGCCAAAGGAGTACTATGTCGACATGGCATGCTGTGATGCAGCAGAGCTCGAATCAAGATACGCAGGAGAGTACCTCAGGGCAGGCGATCCCGGGATGGTTGGCGCCGCGGGGATATACCTGATGCAGGCAGTCATGTACCATGAGACAGGCGAGGCGTTTTGCACGGATGCCCGGTGCCGCCTGTACAACGCCCACTGGCAGAGCGAGCTGTTATCACAGATG
>RHFB01000091.1 GCA_003724285.1 Nitrosopumilus sp. H13
AGTCCGACATATTTGTCTGCGAGAGATGCGGGCTTGTGGCATACCACGACGTAAAGCAGCGAAAGTACGTGTGCAGGGTCTGCGGCGACAAGGCAAAGGTATCGTCAGTCTCTGTAGCATACGCCTTCAAGCTGCTGTTGCAAGAGATGCAGAGCCTCAACGTAGCTCCAAGGCTGCTGATCCGGGAGAAGGTATAATGTCCATACAGGCGATAAAGTCAATTGACGGAATCAGGTTTTCCGTGTGGTCCCCCACTGAGATCCGCAAGTACTCTGTGGCCGAGATTACGGCTCCAGAGACGTACGACGAGGACGGCATGTCAGTCCAGGGCGGGCTGATGGACGGAAGGCTCGGCACCCTCGAGCCGGGACAAAAGTGCCTGACGTGCGGAAACACGGCGGCCCGGTGCCCGGGACACTTTGGACACATCGAGCTTGCAGAGCCGGTGCTCCACATTGCGTTTATTGACAACATCCACAAGCTGCTCCAGTCCACGTGCCGCTCGTGCGCGCGCCTAAAGGTGCCACAGACAGACCTTGATGCGTTCAAAAGAATAAAGGAAAAAAAGGCGGCATACACGGTAATATCCCAAAAGCGCATCCCAGAACAGATAATCGACAAGGCAAAAAAGGCAAAGGAGTGCCCCCACTGCGGCAAGCCCCAGTACGAGCTCATATTTACAAAGCCGACCATCTTTGTGGAAAAGACGGATGCCGGGGAGCACAGGCTGCTTCCCATTACAATCCGGGAGAGGTTCTCGCAGATACTTGACGGGGATCTAGAGCTGCTGCTTTATGATCCGATCACTGCGCGCCCAGAGTGGTTCATACTCCAGGCGCTGCCCGTACCGCCAGTCACAGTCAGGCCCTCGATAATACTCGAGACCGGGATAAGGTCCGAAGACGACCTGACCCACAAGATGGTGGACATAATCCGCGTCAACCAGAGGCTAAAGGAGAGCAAGGAGGCGGGAACCCCGCCGCTCATAGTGCAGGATTTGGTGGATCTGCTCCAGTATCACACGACTACATACTTTGACAACGAGGTCTCCGGGATACCCCAGGCGCACCACCGCTCCGGCCGCCCCCTCAAGACGCTCACGCAGAGGCTAAAAGGCAAGGAGGGAAGGTTCAGGGGCTCGCTTTCCGGAAAAAGGGTCGACTTTTCAAGCAGGACTGTCATCTCGCCTGATCCGAATCTGGATCTCTCCGAAGTCGGAGTGCCCGTGGCCGTGGCTACAAAGCTTACAATCCCCGAGATCGTCACAGAGTGGAACATTGAGCGGATGAAAAAGCTCGTAATCAACGGGCCAGAAACGTTTCCCGGAGTCAACTATATCGTCAGACCAGACGGCGTAAAGATAAGGCTTGACTTTGTAGAGGATCGCGAGACGATGGCAGAGACAATAGAGATGGGATACCTAGTGGAGAGGCACCTCTCAGACGGGGACATTGTAATGTTCAACAGGCAGCCGTCACTGCACCAGATGTCGATAATGGCCCACTATGTAAAGGTGCTTCCAGGCAAGACGTTCAGGCTTCATCCCTCCGTGTGCCCCCCGTACAACGCGGACTTTGATGGCGACGAGATGAACCTGCACGTGCCGCAGAGCGAGGAGGCAAGGGCCGAGGCAATACTTCTCATGAGGGTGCAAGACCAGCTCATATCTCCCAGGTACGGCGGCCCGATAATCGGGGCGCTGCGAGACTTTGTGACCGGCGCATACCTGCTCACAAAGGACGACACGACACTTTCCGTACAAGAGTTTTCAAACCTTGCAATGCTTGGCGGCTACGAGGGCGTGCTCCCGGATCCCGGCACAAAGACAAGGGACGGGCCGGCATACACGGGCAAGCAGCTCTTCTCGCTGTTTCTGCCAAAGGACTTTAACTATGTCCTGACCTCAAAGTGGTCCAAGGGCACGGGCGGCAAGCTAAAGGACGTGGTAATCAAAAACGGCGAGCTCATCAGCGGCGTGATAGACAAGACGTCAATTGGCGCAGAAGAGCCAGAAAGCGTCCTGCACAGGATTGCAAAGGACTATGGCAACGCAGTCGGCAAGAACTTTCTCAACTCGATACTGATCATGGTAAAGCAGTTCATCACGCATTACGGGTTCAGCTACGGCTTTGGGGATCTCGAGGTGCCCGAAAAGGACAGAAAGCAGATTCTTGATGACATTGAAGCCACGTACGACACGGTGGCAGACCTGATAAAACAGTACGAAAAGGGGACGCTCAAGCTGACCAGGGGAATGAGGCCCCAGGAGGCCCTAGAGGCGTACATTGTAAACGAGCTGGGCAAGGCAAGGGACAGGGCGGGATCTACTGCAAACGACTCCCTTGATGACAGCAACGCGGGAAAGATAATGGCCACCACTGGCGCGCGCGGCTCGTCGCTCAACGTGGGCCAGATGGCAGGCGCGCTCGGACAGCAGTCGCGCAGGGGAAACAGGCTGCACGACGGGTACAGCAACAGGGCGCTGACCCACTACAAAGAGCACGACGACAACCCCGACGCGCACGGATTTGTAAAGTCAAACTACCGCGAGGGCCTCTCGGCGCTAGAGTTCTTCTTTCATGCAATGGGAGGGCGCGAGGGCCTGGTAGACACGGCAGTCAGGACGCAGCAGAGCGGCTACATGCAGCGCAGGCTCATCAACGCGCTAGAGCACATCAGACTCGAGTACGACGGGACGGTGCGCGACCCGCACGGGCACATAGTCCAGTTCATGTACGGCGAGGACGGAATCGACGTGGCAAAGAGCGACCACGGCGAGGCGTTTAACGTAAACAGGCAGGTAGAGTCGCAGACTATCATAGACTCGGGCAAAAAGGCCACGCGCGAGGAGATCGACGCGTTTACCAAAAAATACACAAAGACGTTCAACCCGCGGCTCACATCAATGGTGACAGAGGCGCTCCAGGGCTCGAACCTGAGCAAGGAGGGAGTCGAGTCAGTCTGCAAAAAGGGGCTCTTGCTATACAACAAGGCAAAAGTAGAGCCCGGGCAGGCAGTCGGAATCATTACGGCCCAGTCTATAGGCGAGCCGGGCACGCAGATGACGCTGAGGACGTTTCACTTTGCAGGAATAAAGGAGAGAAACGTCACGCTGGGACTGCCAAGGCTCATCGAGCTTGTCGATGCAAGAAAAAAGCCGGTTACTCCCACCATGGACATCTATCTTGACGAGGAGTCGCGCGGGTCGCGCGAAAAGGCAATAGAGGTTGCAAGAAACGTGCTGCAGACAAAGGTGAGCTCTCTGATAGAGACATCAGAGACGGACTATTCGACTAACATAAAGCTGGTTCTGAGCCCCGACAGGCTCCGGGATCGCGGCTGCACCGTGGCAGACGTAGAGGCGGCGCTCGGCTCCAACAAAAAGTTCAAGATGGAGGTAACTGACATGCTGTTTAACCTCACGCTGGCCGAAGAGTCAGACACGGCAACTACCATTGCGATCAGAAACAAGGTGCTCAACGCCACAGTAAAGGGGGTGCCTGACATCGAGCGCGTCACGCTGGTGCAAAAAGACGACGAGTGGGTTATACAGACCACGGGATCCAACGTGGCCAGGCTGCTAGAGGTGAGCGGCATTGACAAGAAGAACATCCGCACAAACAACGTCTTTGAGATCGCAGGGACCCTTGGAATCGAGGCGGCAAGAAACGCGCTGATAAACGAGCTAAACCACACGCTGGAGGATCAGGGCCTAGAGGTGGACAACAGGTACATCATGCTAGTGGCAGACCTCATGTGCTCGCGCGGATACATGCAGCAGATAGGAAGGCACGGAATAGCCGGCACAAAGGACAGCGTGCTTGCAAGGTCTGCATTTGAGATCACAGTCCCTACAATAGCACACGCCGCGCTCGGAGGAGAGGTGGAGCGCCTAAAGGGAATCACAGAGAACGTCATAGTGGGAAGCAACATCCCCATTGGAAGCGGCACGGTGGACCTGTACATGCAGGTCTCAAAGAAGAAATGAGGATATAGATGGCCCAAGACATACAAACCCTGATGAATGCAAGCAGGGGCAAAACCGTGTTGCTCCGGATGCGGCACGGCAGGTCTGTGCGTGGAAAGCTAAAGTACTTTGATGTCCTCATGAACCTGACGCTTGATGACGCAGAGGACGTGACCAAAGAAACGCCCGAGGCGCTTGGAACGGTGCTGATACGCGGCGACAACATACTTGCAGTCTCGCTTCCAGACGAATAGGCGCAGTGTCCGAGATAAAACGGCACGCATACGGTGTAATCAGCGCCAGACGTGCCTAAAATGGCGGCTCAAACGTTAAATTTCATGCCAAACCAGCCAACATTGTGGGACCCATCGTACTTTTACTGCCATTACTTTTGGCATACGGCGAGTCCATACCCGACTATGACAACCCGTACGCGCCAATCCTCACAGACAAGCAGGTATACACATGGACTGACAAGGTGGTAATTACAATCATCGCGCCAAGCTGGAACTCGGACAGATACCTGGTGGACTCGATAGGTGGCACGCGGGATCACTCGATAGACATATCCACCGGGGATCACTCGCTTGAGGCGTACCGGTTTGCAGAGACTGGCGCAAACTCTGGCATATTCAGGGCAGAGGTGACGCTTACCGGCTTTGCGCACGATGCAGACGGGGACGGCGGCACTGACACGACACCGCGTACGGCAGGCAGCGGACCGACCGGCGGATTTCTCGAGGCAGACAGGGACTCGGCGATAAGCATCATCTTTGAGTTTGCAGACGGCGTCATACTTTCAGAATCGGTTCCCATATCGTGGAACCTTGGTACCATGACTTTCGAGCTGTCAGGTGATTCTGCGTCCGTAAGAGTCGCAGATCCGGACATGAATCTGAATCCCGATATACCTGACAGCGTCCGGGTGCGGATTGCCTCTGACTCTGACTCTGCTGGAATTACCGTACATGCGACAGAGACGGCCGCATCCTCTGGCATGTTTGCAGCAGACCTCGAGCTCTCCGAGACGGCGCCATCAGGCGGAAACAGGATTTACGCGCCCCCCGGCTCGCAGCTGACTGCAAGCTATGACGATCACACCCTGCCAGAACCGTATTCTAAATCAGACAGCGAAAAAATAGAGGCGACTATTACGGCAGGCCCTGTCCTCCTGCCTACTGAGCGCATGACCATATCCCCTGTCAGATTTGCCGACGGCCTGGGAGGCACCCTCGAATCGCTTTCTGCGGGAGTCCAGGTCCAGATGGTGGGGGCAGTCTCAAACAACCAGCGAGTCGCCCAGGACTTTGCCTATATCTTTCAGGTGCGCAACTCTGCAGGCTCTGTGGAGATGATCTCATGGGTGTCTGGCAGCCTTTCCCCGGAAAAGAGCCTTGATGTCTCCCAGTCGTGGGTGCCGTCTGTTCCGGGAACCTATACGGTCGAGTCGTTTGCATGGAAGTCGGTTGCAGATTCCGTCGCGCTGGCGCCGCCGACATCAGTGCAAGTTATAGTGGAATAAGTCGCGCAGCTGGGCGCTGTGCGCCGCGTTTTTGCAAAACTTTCGGGCCGTTTTGTGCGTAACTTTACAAAAAACCTATAAAGCCCCGTCATGACGATCGGCAATAAGGACATGAGCAAGATACTTGAAAAGTCGTTAAAGGACGCCCTAAAGGAGGACAATCTTACAATGGGCGCAAAGCAAGTTCTGAACTCTGTAAAGGACTCCAAGCTGGTTATAGTGTCCCAGTCAGTACAAAAGGAGATGCTGGGAAGGATTGAGTCTGACGCAAAGGAGCAAAACGTGCCACTGGTGGAATTTCAGGGCACGTCAGTGGCGCTAGGCAGGCTCTGCGGCCTGCAGTTTAGAATCTCGACGATATCGTTTACGTCTCTGAGCGATGCAAGCGTAAAGTCAATCCTAAAGGACACGACCGGTGAAAAAAAGTGAGTGTATCTTGTCAAATTCATGGTGTGATTGTCCGGAGATAACAGAACCTGCATGACACAATCAATAAAACTCACCACTGATCAGATGCGCCTCATATCACTCTTCCAAAGTGTCACAAAGGCTACTGCACGCGACTGCATAGAAGATGAAAAGCAAGACAGGGTCATATTCGTAGTCGAGACCGGGATGATGGGCCTTGCAATAGGCAAGGGAGGCGCCCACATAAAGTCGCTCCAGAACATTGTAAAGAGAAACGTAGAGCTAGTAGAGTTTGACGAGGATCCGGTAAAGTTTATCACAAACCTGCTCAACCCAAAGCTGATACTAGAGGTGAGGGTGGATGTCAGGCCTGACGGCTCAAAGCAGGCAGTCGTGGTGGTGGATCCCAGAAAAAAGGGCCTCGTAGTGGGCAGGGAGGGCAGAAACGCCGAAAAGGCCAGACTCTTGGGCAAGCGCTACTTTAACATTACACACGTCATGATAAACAGCCAGGAGAGGCCAACGCTAGAGATGTAAGATGACCAAAAAATCACCACTAGGATTATTTGCAGGAAGGGTGCTTACTACCAAGAAAAAGAGGCAGAGGTGGGCCATATCCACGTACAAGCGCAGGGAGCTTGGAATCGACAAAAAGGCAGACCCGCTTGGAGGCTCGCCGCAGGGCCGGGGAATAGTACTTGAAAAGGTGGGCATTGCAGCAAAGCAGCCAAACTCTGCGGTGAGAAAGTGCGTCAGGGTGCAGCTCATCAAGAACGGCAAGACGGTAACTGCGTTCCTGCCACGTGACGGAGCAATGAACTTTATCGACGAGCACGACGAGGTCCACATACAGGGAATGGGGGCCACGCAGGGAGGGGCAATGGGTGACATTCCCGGAGTCAGGTTCAAGGTATTCAAGGTCAATGACACGTCGCTGCACGAGCTGGTGACCGGCAAAAAGGAGAAGCCGAGGAGATAGGCATGGCCCAGACAAAGAACATGCTGCTGTTTAGAAAGTGGGACATGTCGGGAATCGAGATAAACGATCCCGGGCTAAAGACTGCGATATCGCTCAAAAAGCAGATACTTCCGTACACGTACGGCCGCTCGGCGCTCAAGAGGTTCAACAAGGCCGACGTGAACATAGTAGAGCGCCTCGTAAACAAGACGATGCACTTTGGAAAAAAATATGCAAAGAACACGGGCAGGATGACCGGAAAAAAGACAAAGGTGCTCAACACGGTGAGGACCGCCTTTGACATCATACACCTAAAGACCGGCAAGAACCCAGTAGAGCTGCTGGTCCGGGCAGTAGAGTACTCTGCCCCAAACGAGGACACCACCAGGATCGTATACGGCGGGACTGTATACCACGTGTCAGTCGATGTTGCCCCAATCAGGAGGGTGGACCTGGCCTTGCGCTTTATTGCAGACGCGATCAAAGAGTCCACGTTCTCCAACCCAAAGCCGATCGAAGAGCACATGGCAGAGCAGCTGATGCTTGCAGCCTCCAATGATCCATCTGCCCCGTCAGTCAAGAAGAAAAACGAGCTAGAGCGCATAGCACAGGCATCAAGATAATCCCAGTAGCCCGAGGCAGATTCGAACTGCCGTCTCCGCCTATCCACTCCTGAGATCCAGAGGGCGGAATCCTTGATCTAAAATATTATTTGACCGCTAGACTAACCATTTGCAGGTCACTTTGTCCTGACCTCTAGTATGGCAGTCGAATAATCGCACGTGGCCCCCAGCCTCATGTACGGAATGAGCCTGTAGTGTATCGAGTACGTGCCTCCATCCCTTATCAGCATCCCCTTTTGCACTAGGGATACGAGGCCCCTTGCAGTGGCAGATACGGGTATGCCGCATGATCTGCATACCTCGTCGCGCATCAGCTGGAACTGCTCTAGTGAGAACTCGATGTCGCGCAGCGCAAGAACCAGGGGCCAGACTATGCTGGTCCATACCAGCCTCCTGTTTTCCGTGGCTGATGCGTGCTTGCCCTTTTCACTCAACATTAATAACATCTAGGCTAGATGTTATAACTTGATTGTCCAAAGAGATTAAAGAGTCCCTTGACCTGCTGCAAAAGGACTGGGACGTGGATCCGGTCCTGCGGGACTTTGTGCTTGGCAGGATAACGGACGTCTCTGACCGGCCCGTCACGGTAGGGGGCGTTACGTTCCACGTGCCGTACCTTGACTCCCACAAGAGATACGTCCTGTGGAAGTGCTTTTGGCCTGACTGCCACAACTGCTGCGAGAGGCAGGGGCGGCTTCCGCTCACATCTGATGACCTCATCACGATAGGCCGGGGACTAAAGTACCAGAGGCATGCAGACTTTGTGCAAAATGAGACGCTCATCGTGACTCACAGGGAGCCTGGTCCATCGGGGCAGGCAGCCGTGATGACTACCATAAACCTCAAGAGAAAAAAGGACGAGACGGAGGCAGACGACGGTACGCGCATTCCGTGCAGGTTCCTTGACGGGGACGGCGCCTGCGGCATACATCCCGGCAGGCCCGGAGTGTGCTATTTGTACCCGTTTTCAACGTGGCTTGAAAACGAGGGGGGCAATGCGCGCGTCCATGCGACATACCAGCTTACGGGCGACTGCCCGGGATTCTACCTTGCAGAGGACATGGGCCAGATGGATGCAGAGCTAGACGAGTACTCGAAGATAATCTACGACTATAACATGGCATCAAGCCGCACGGACAGGGAGGGGTTTTGCTCTGTCAGCTTTGGCTAGGCCCTTGCCACCTTTATGAGGTCTGTCATCTTTATGTTCATGCCGAACCTGTCCTCGTGCTTTTTCATGTATCTGAATATCGCAAGAAAGTCCGGCAGTGATTTTATGATACTAAAGTCATCGCGTATCTTTGCGCGCACGAATTTGAACACCTTTGCATACACGGCATAGTGCTTTTCCACCGCCCTTTGATACGCGGCAAAGTCGTGCATGTTCTCTATGAACAGCTCCACGCACTGCATCGAGGGGATGATTCCCTCGCCTAGCAGGGCATACACGGTCCCGATGGACTCGCCGACTCCCACCACCTTGCCTGAATAGTACGGCTTGCACCTGTCAGGCGTTGCAAGCCTTATGGGGCGGCCCTTTGTCTGGACTGCCCTGCCTCCGTGCTTTTTGAGGAACGCGTCTGTGGCCTTTATGTGGTTCTTGTTATAGTCTCCTGCGCCTATGTGGGCCCACTTTTCCCCGAGCGGAAAGTACCAAAAGTATCCAGACATTCCCGGAAACGGCTCGATGTAAAAGTCGTCATAGGGCACGCCGTCGTCATACTCCACCTTGTACTCGTACGTGGGCAGGAAAAAGTCCTCGCTCATCTTTGGCAGGTACGACCTGTGAAAGCCGGTACAGTCCACTATCATGTCGTACTGAGCCTCGAGCTCCTCGAGGCGGGGGGCGCTGCCATATATGACATTGCAGTCGCTGATAAAGTCCTTGATGAGCCTGAGCTTGTCGTACGTGCACAGCCCCTTGAGGCCAATGTCAAACTCCGTGCCTCCGTTCATCCTCACGTGCATGCTCTTGCCGTCATGTATGAGATAGTCATCAAAGTTCCTGCCGGTCTTTTTGCAGAACTCTTCTAGCACCGGCTTTATCGTGCCCCACGCGCAAATAGAGTCGTGCTTTATCTGGGTCATGCGCTCATACCCGGTGACCTCGTGCTCTGAATCCCTCAGCCTGGCCATTAGATACGAGCCTGCAACACCCATTCCCATTACGGCGATCTTCAAGATGCATCTAGTCTGCGTGCGCCTAATAAATACAGTGTCAGGCGCACCATTACATCTGGGATCACCGGCGCGCGCTGATCTTACTATACATGGTGCAAGAGGCTGATTTCATAATGGTACATTCTACCAATGTACGGGAATGATGGCTTTGTTTGCCAATATCATGCTGTCTGGCATGCTAATAAAGATTGTGCCTTTTAGTAAGGATTATTTTGATTCCAAATTGCTGTTCCAACTATATGGAATGATATATACGTTTATAACCAATGCCTCCATGGCGACCATGTCTTATGAACGGCAACAAGCTGACAGGCATCGGCATGCTCGTTCTGGGGATGTACATCTCGTGGTGGCCTGTCGTGGGCGTGCTCACGTCCATACATGAAGTAGCCACAAGTGTAGCAGACGCCCTGCAGCTGGCGCCCCTCACGATATTGCCGTCACTGGCCATCGGCATAACCCTAACGATCATCGGTGCAAAGCTGACAAGGATTCCTGACCCGTGCTCCCCGGTTGCAAATAAAGGAATAGATCTGCCAGACGAGCGCCTCTGAGCTCTGGCAAGTACGGATGATCCATACAGTCGATGACCGGGTTTTAGATTGTTGATTTCAGAGCCGGATTTTTCTGCGCCGGCATGTCCGGTGCTATTCGATGAGTATGGCCGGCTTGAACGGCCTTGCAAGACGCGCCTTGTTCTTTGGATCGTAGATTTCCCCGTCAGTCTCCGAGTACACTGCCACCTCTGCGCCAAACTCAGAGCCTGCAAAGAGTACAAACTCGCCGCGCATAAGGGCCGCCTCGTCAAGCCCGCCTGCCGCAACCCTTGCCTCCCTTGTCTCTGTCGGCTCTGAGAGTATGTCCTTGATGGTCTTTTGGACAAAGTCGGGGTTCTTTTTTATCCATGCGGACTCGGGGCCTGCAAGCAGCTTGCGCATTACGGCCCCCATGTCGGTACTGCCTGATACCACGAGCTCCAGTATCTGCCTGTATGCTGACGACTTTGACTCCCCGGCGGTGTAGATTGTGATCTTTTTTGGCTCTATCTTTGCAACGCGGAGTATGTTTGATATGTCCTCTGTCACTTTTTTTATCATGTCCTCTGACTGGACTGCATCTGCGTCCGCCCCGTTCTGCGAGACGGGCCATTCCGACTTTGAGGCAGTCCCGTGATTCTGCATCCTCTCCCACATCTCCTCTGCGGCATGCGGCGCAAACGGGGAGAGCAGCAGCACCCTGGTCTTGCATATGGAATACAGGACGGGACTGCAGTCCTCCCTCTTTTTTGCGCGGGCGCGCCTGTGGTACCACTGCATGTCTGACTCGAATGCAAACAGGATCTCATGGAGCGCCTCGCGGAGCCTCATCTTCTCAACGCTGGCAGTAACGGACACGGTAAGCCTGTGCAGCCTGGCAAGTATCCACCTGTCTTCTGCCTGTAGCTCGCCCGTATCTGATGCGCGCAGAGAAAGGCACGATTCCAGCATGGCCTCGAGCTTGCGAGCAATGCCTGATACCGACCCGAGATCAATGTCTGCATCCTGAAGCAGCTCTGCAGACAGTATTATGCCTAGCCGTATGGGGTCTGCGCCGTATTTTGCTATGGCGCCGCGCAGCGGGATTATGTTCCCCATGCTCTTTGACATCTTTTTGCCGCCCATGAGCACAGAGCCGTTCACCACTATCTGCCGCGGCCAGTACTTCTCCGGGAACATGGCCGTGTGGTTTAGCACAAAGAACGTGAGGTGGTTTGGTATCAGGTCGCGCCCAGAGTGCCTCGCATCCACCGGATAAAAGTATGAAAACTCGGCCCTCATGAGCCGCGCAGCGGGAGTGGCCCCCGGATAGTCCTTGCCCAAAAACACATAATCTAAAAACTCGCCTGTCAGCTCGTCCGGGCTTACCGTCCCGTCGTTGACAAACCTGGCAATGGTATAGTATGCCATGTATATCACAGAGTCAGACAGGCTCTCTACTATCCAGTCCGGATCCCACGGAAGCCTAGTCCCCATGCCGTGCTGCCGTGCGCACGCCCGCTCCCGGAGCCATCCGACCACGTAGCGGAACTCGCCTGCTATCTCGGGCGGAAGTATCTCCATCGAGTCAAGGCACCTTGTCGCCTTTTCCTTCCACTGCGCGTCGCCATAGTTTAGAAACCACTGGTTTGAGAGCATCTTTACCACGCACTCTGCGCCGCATCTGCACCGGACGGGGGCGTTTGTAAGCTCTAGCAGCACGTCAGAGCCGCCTGTCTCTGCAAGCCACCTGCCTATCTGATCCTTTGCCTCTGAGACCTTTGATCCCGCAAATTTGCCGCATGCCTCGCCGAGCATCCCGCCATAGAACTCCTTGCTGTATATCTCCGATGTGGCCTCCTCAAGCTTGGGGTCGTTCTGGTCTTTTACGCCGAACTTTTCGCACGCCTCTTGCGCGGGGCACGCGCCGTACCCGCTCGTGTTGATTATCGATATTGGTGTTATGCCAGAGGCCGTCTTGTGGCCTGCCGCCTTTAGGTCTGATAGCGCCTGATAGTCAAAGGGGGCGTGGGCAGGCACCGACATTACCAGGCCCGTCCCGGTTTCAGGCTCTACGAACCCTGCCTCTAGTATGGGTACTGGCGCGCCGCCGTGCGGGCCCGTGGCCGTCATGCCTGCAAGCTCTGATCCCGGGATCTCGCCGTTGTATGATATCTTTTTGCCAAGAAACTCTAGCTTGCGCGCACACTCTGCAGAGACTATCCAGTCCTCGCCGTCTGCAGTGATCTTTTTGTACGTCACACCGGGGTTCGCCCAGAGGTTTGTCACGCCAAAGACGGTCTCCGGCCTGAGGGTTGCAACCGGCACCACGTGCCCGTCCGTCCGGAACTTTACCACCACGTACTCTGTAAAGTCCGGCTCTACATCGCCCATGGTGTCGTGCTGTGAGACGGGGTTCTCGTCGCTGGGGCACCATCCGACCGGATGCGAGCCCTGGATTATCAGATTCCTGTCGCGCAGTGCGCTTATCTGCCACTCGATGAACTTTTGGTATGCGGGATCAATGGTGGTAAACTCGCGCCGCCAGTCTATCGAGTACCCCATCTCGACCATGCCGGCCTTTATCTCCTCGTGGAAATAGTCTGCAATCTTTACCGGCTCTGCAAACGTCTTGATCACGTCCTCTGGAACCCCGAATATGTCGCGCAGCCCGGAGATTATCTCCGCATCCCCTGCCTCAATTCTCTTTGCCATGCCGAGTATGGGGGTTCCCGTATAGTGAAAGCCCATGGGAAACAGCACGTTGTACCCGCGCATCCTGTTGAATCTTGCATGGACGTCTGCTATCGTGTACGTCCTTCCGTGGCCTAGGTGCTGCGGCGAGTTCGGATACGGGTATGCCACGGTTATGAACTTTTTTTCCCTGTCGTCTGGCTCTGCCTCAAAGTCGCGGTCCTCCTGCCATCTCTTTCTCCATTTTGCCTCTATCTTGGCCCACTCTACAGTCATGCCGTATGCCGTCCTAGAATCATCGACCTTGCCGCATCCACGGCCCCGGCTTTTTTAGATGTGTCCTTTCCGCCCCCCTGCGCAAACTCTTTGCTGCCGCCGCTTGAGCCTCCTAGCACCCCTGCAATGCTGCGCGCAATGCTGCCTGCGTCCATGCCTGACTCTATACCGCAATATACTATGATGCGCACAGTCATGCCCGACTCAAAGATGCCGCAGTATGCGGCCCCGGGATCGCGTGATACGAGCTTTTTGCCAAAGCTTGCATGAAAGAACTCGTCATAGCCGTCCCCCGACACGAGACACGCCCTGTCCGCCGACTCGATGCCCTCCACGCCGCCGATGGTGCCTGATGCGGCGCGCTCTAGCAGTCCCGGGATCATGCCGCGCGTCTTTTCCCTGGACTCGTCCCTCTCCTTTTGGAGCGACTCTTTCTGCCTTGCAATCTCCTCGTGCCTTTGCGACTCTGCCTGCCGACTTTTTACGTGCTCTGATGCGGCCGCGCCAGAGACGAACTCGAGCCGGACTATTCCGTCCTGGATTCTCTTTGTGCGCGTGATCTTTATCAGCCCGATATCCCCCGTGCTCTTGACGTGCGTTCCGCCGCACGCCTCTACGTCTGCATCCTGTATCGACACTATCCGGACTGACTTTACGGGGACGACGCCCCCCTGGTATATGCTGAATCCGTATTTCTGCTCGGCTGCCCCCCTCTCAAAGTACTGTATGGTGACTGGAATGTTATCACTTACCATCTTGTTTGCCGCATCCTCTATCTGGCTCACCTGGGATGCGGTAAGCGACGAGTGGTGCGTGATGTCAAGCCTTGCATGGTCATAGTCCTTGAATGCAGAGTGCTGCCAGACCCATGATCCAAGCACCTTTCGTGAGGAGGCGTTTAGTATGTGGGTGCTTGTGTGGTTTTTTGTAATGCCGTCCCTTCTTGCCGCGTCTACCACACATGACACGGTGTCGCCCTCTTTTGGGGCTGCGCCGCGAAGCCTGTGCACTATTATCCCTGCGTGCTTTTCGACGTCTGTCACGTCGCATCCTGCGATGGTCCCGTGGTCCGGCTCCTGCCCGCCGCCGCGCGCGTAAAACGAGGTCCTGTCAAGCACCACGCAGTCCCCAAAGACGCGCAGCACCCTGGCGTCAAACTCTGCGGGGTCGTCCCCGTAGAACAGGGGCTCAGTCTCCGGAACCCCGTCAAGCGGGAGGTCTGACGCCTCTTTCTTCCTGTCTGACTGGTGCAGCTCTGAGAGCCTGGCATAAAACGTAGAGGGGATCTCTTGTATTGCGCCAACCTCCCTCAGATACTCGGGGGTTATTCCGTCTGACTCGTAAAGCGTGAGCAGCTCGTCGACTGTGGGATTCTGTATCTTTTGGGACTTTTTTCTCATATGCTCGCGGGACTCGCCGTACCTTGACTCCTCTATGCCCAGTATCTCCTTTACGTCGTCCCTCTTCGAGTCCAGCTCGGGGTACGTGTCCCGGAGATAGTCAATGTGCGCGTCTACGAGCTCGTCAATATCAATTTTTACACCAAGGCGGCTTGTGGTCCCGATTATTCTGCGCAGCATCATCCTCAGGTTGTATCCGCCGCCGACATTGCTTGGGAGGGCCCCGTCAGTTATGGCAAAGATGAGCGTGCGCAGGTGGTCTGCCACCAGGTATGCGCCCTCGAGCGGGGCGATCATGCGGTCCTGCTGCTCATCAGAGATGCCTGCCGCCTTTTTTGCGCGGCGGCGCACCTCGTTTAGGTCGTGCCTTTCAAGCCCCCTTGCAACCTCTGTAAAGTATCTGCGCAGGGCCTCTGAATCCGTGTCTATTCCCATCTTTTCAAGCAGCATCTCGTTGACTGGTCCAAAGCAGCAGTCGTACGCAGTAGGGGTGCCCTTTGTCACCCATGCAAACCTCTCGAGACCTGCGCCCATGTCGATTATTCTCTGATCCAGCGTGGTGTGTCTTCCAAGCTCGCCTTGGAACTCTGTAAATACCGCGTTTCCAAGCTCAAGGCCCCTTACAAAGTACTCTAGCGACGGTCCAAACGAGCCGCCGCCTGCCCATACATCCTCCACAAAGACTATCTCTTCTTGCCTGATTCCAAACTGCTTGGTGACCAGCTCATAGTCAAGCTCCACGCACCTGTCCTTCCAGTACCCTTCCGAGTCTGCAATGCTGTGCTGGCCGATCATGCAAAAGCTCGAAAAGTGCCTTCCGGTAACGCCCACGTTCTCAAGATCCTTAAAGCGCAGGCACGTCTGCGGAACGACCAGCGGGTTTGCGGGAAACTCAAATACCACCTTTGATCCCATTATTCTCTGAAAGTCGACTATCGACGCGATGGTAAAGTACAAGTCGTCGCGCCACCTGCACACGGTCGGGTACCTTCCCACCGAGGTGTGCCCGTTCCTGACAAAGAACTCCTCTACTTGTTTCCACGCCTGCGTATAGTCAAACCTCTTGGACGTGGGGGGATCGCCGATAAACGAGTACGTGTCTTGCGCGTCATCGGGGCACGCGTCCCGGGACGCATCAAGCGTCCAGAAGAACCTGCCGCACTCAGAGCAGGACTTTCTGACAAAGCCGCGCTCCTCAAAAAGCGCGACCTTGTAGTACCTGTCAGGATCCGACGAGAACTCCCTTAGAATCTCACCCTTGTTCAATGCTGGGAATTGCCGCAGCCCGTTATTAAGGACTGCCGATTAAATGCGCAAGACGCTCATCGGACCAGACTGTTTGCGTCTGCCACGTCCACCGGCAGCTTTCTGCATATCTCCTCGGAGAATACGGTAAAATCACGGTCGTGCGTGATCAAAACCACCCTCTTTTCCCGAGCCGCCTCTACTGCGGATGCAAGTATCTTGATGTCCTTGTATTCGGGATTGGACTCGTAGTCATCTGGGGGCATCTTTTTCTTCAGGCTGCCTAGTTCCTCCCATCTCTTGCCCTTTTTCTTTAGCGCCCACTTTGTCTTTTTTTCCATCATCTCCGGCGTGTTGTCATTCCGTATGTCCTCGTATACCTTTGAGGCCCTCTTGCGCGAGTCCTCGGTAAAGTCTACGGATACGGGCCTGTATTCTGCATGCATCCTGTCGGCTTTTTTGATGGCAGTCTCGAGGATCTTTTTCTTGTTCTTGCCGAGGTTCAGACTGCTGTTGTTGGCAAACCTGTGCCTTATCACACCGTGAATCTCCCTGTGAATTATGACGGGAATGATGATCTTCTTTTTGTCGATTGCGCTGCCCACAAGGGCCGCTATGTCTGCAGGGTTGGATATGTTTTTCTTTGACTTTTTTTTCTTGGACTCGTACCTGTATGCCTCTATGTTTACCCAATAGTCGCCCCATACGTTGGTGTCCGGCATGAGTATGACATTGTCTTTTTCCATGTCATATTTGACCATGAGCTGCCTCCCCGGTCTCCGTGCTGCCGGCGTCTTTGCGGATGCCTGCCATATCATGGCTATCTGACACGTGCATTATTGCGATACCTCTCAAATAAATGGGATCTGATCCCATGCCTGAATAATCAATTAAATACACTCTGCGCGCAGTCAGCATATGTTTGGAAAAAAGCCGTCCCTCAAGGAAGGCTCCCACGTGTTCTCCACTAAAAAGAACGGGGACTATGACGACTTTGTATTTGGCGTGGTGACCGGAGTCGAGGGCAGGCGAGTGGGGGTAAACGGGATCATAGTCAACCCCGTCGGCCTCAAGAACAAGATCGGACAGGGCAAGACGGGCGAGCGCTCACAGGAGATACTATTACATCCGACCCCTGACAATGTGGTGCTGGCCCTGGTCTACCGCATAGAGCACGAGAACTTTGCAGGCGAGCTGGATCTTGACCGGGACAGGTGCGACCTCATACCCCCGCAGGTGCACTCGATGCTAGACGGCTGGGTGCGCGAGTCGCTCTCAGAGTTTCTCAACAACGTGCTGTCGCTGCCGCCGGG
>RHFB01000019.1 GCA_003724285.1 Nitrosopumilus sp. H13
CACTGATCCACTGCATCTGGGATTCCGTCTGAATCAGAGTCCGGGATCGCCTCAGAGTCTTCCGGGCAGCCGTCGTCGTCTTGGAATCCGTTGTAGACTTCGGGCTGGCCTGGGCACAGATCAACGCTGTCTGCGATCGCGTCGCCGTCAGAGTCGGCCTCTAGCTTGTTGTCTGCGACATAGTCGGGGCATCCGTCTTCGTCCTGGAAAAAGTTGTACGTCTCCTTTGAGACCTTGCATATGTCAAGGTGGTCAAGTATGCCATCGCCGTCTTTGTCCTCAACTACCATATGATCAACGCTGTCGGGGCAGCCGTCCTCGTCCTGGAATCCGTTGTGTATTTCTGCAAGAGCGGGGCACTCATCCACATAGTCAGATATTCCGTCAAAGTCGGCATCAGGCTTGTCGCCTGCGCTGGTTCCCATTACGTCGGGACAGCCGTCGCGGTCAAGATAGTCGTTATAGTTTTCTGCCTCATTAATGCACGAGTCGCGCCTGTCCTCTATTCCGTCACCGTCAGTATCGGGAAATGTGAACTGGGGCAGTGCAGTCTGTGTCTTGTCGGGGCAGCCGTCTGAATCATCAAGTCCGTTGTAGACTTCGGGCTGGCCGGGGCATTCATCTAGCGAGTCTGCAATGCCGTCAGAGTCCCCATCGCTTGGAGCAAACGCGCTCTCGGGGCAGCCGTCCTTGTCGTCTATTCCGTTGAATGTCTCCGGCTGGCCGGGGCACAGATCGACGCTGTCTCCGATCGCGTCGCCGTCAGAGTCGGCCTCTAGCCTGTTGTCTGCGACGCGGTCGGGGCAGCCGTCTGAATCATCAAGGCCGTTGTACGTCTCCGAGCTGTACGGACAGGCGTCGTCCATGTCTAGCAGGCCGTCGCCATCAATGTCTCCCACTACCTGCAGCTTGAGTGTGTCCGGGCAGCCGTCTGAATCCTCAAACTTGTTATAGTTTTCAGGCTCTGTGGGGCATTCGTCATCGGTGTCTGGGATCCTGTCAAAGTCTTCGTCGGAGATTACAAACGACTCTGCTCCAGGTACATCGGGGCAGCCGTCGCGGTCAAGATAGTCGTTATAGTTTTCTGCCTCGTCAATGCATACATCCCGCCTGTCCTCTATTCCGTCGCCGTCTGTATCGGGGAATTCGTATTGTTTTGTTACAATCTCTACCACGTCGGGGCATCCGTCTTCGTCCTCAAACTGGTTGTACGTCTCTGGTTGTAGCGGGCACACGTCGATACTGTCAGAGACACCGTCCTGATCTGAGTCGTGAATTGTCATGGTGTTGTCAGGGCAGCCGTCCTTATCGTCTATTCCGTTGAATGTCTCCGGCTGGCCGGGGCACAAGTCAAGATAGTCCGGGTATCCGTCGGCGTCAGAGTCTGCAATGCCCTTGGCATCTATGGCAGAAACATCCGGGCAGCCGTCCTCGTCGTCTACGCGGTTGTAAGTCTCCTTTACGGTGGGGCAGTCATCTATGTGGTCCTGAATCCCGTCAGAGTCAGTGTCATACCACGGGACAAAGTCGGAGGGGCAGCCGTCCACATCGCCGCCGAATCGCGGATCAAAGTCCTCCTTTAGGTTCGGGCACTGGTCAATGCCGTCTGGAATTCCGTCGCCGTCTGTATCCACTGCAGCATGCACGCCTCCCGGCATGCTTGCCATGGAGGCAAGTAAGAGCAAAAGGCCGGCTAGATGGTACTTTTTCATTTTAAGATACTACCTGGGATCTGGGCAGCCGTCAGTATCCCTGTCGCCGTCATAGTCCTCTGGTTCTGTGGGACATTCGTCATAGTCGTTGATGATATTGTCTAAATCAGCATCGTGTTTGTATCTTGACTGCTCTGGAATCGTGTCGGGGCAGCCGTCGCGGTCGTTGTACTTGTTCCAGGTCTCCGGCTCGTCGACGCATTCATCATCGCCGTCCTTGATGCCGTCCTTGTCTGCATCAGAGATCGGGTTGCCGACTGGCACCGTGTCAGGGCAGCCGTCAAAGTCCACATACCGGTTCCAGACCTCGTTTTGATCCGGGCACACGTCCATCACGTCTGGAACGCCATCGCCGTCCTCATCGGGCATTACATCAACAACATCAGGGCATCCATCTTCATCCTGGAATCCGTTATAATTTTCAGCGGCAAGCCTGCACTCGTCTGTGGCATCCCCGATGCCGTCGTTATCAGAATCCACCACAAATGACTCTATCACAGTATCGGGGCAGCCGTCCTCGTCCTGATAGCCGTTGTATGCCTCTTTTGCAATCGGACACTCGTCTACATCATCTGCAATGCCGTCAGAGTCGCGGTCGATGTTTAGGATATAGCTCTCGGGGCAGCCGTCAAGATCTAGTATGTCATTGTAGATCTCTGGCTGGTTGGGGCAGCTGTCGCGGTAGTCATAGATTCCATCGCCGTCAGAGTCAGGTGTTTCCCTGTTGTCTGCCACCACATCGGGGCAGCCGTCCTCGTCATTAAATTTGTTGTATGTCTCTGCCACAAGCTTGCACTGGTCTACATCATCATCAATTCCGTCATAGTCAGAGTCAGAGGTGGTAGAGTACGCAGGATAGTCCGGGCAGCCGTCCTCGTCCTGATAGCCGTTAAAGCGCTCCCTCTCCTGCGGGCAGGCATCAACAGAGTCTGGTATGCTGTCATAGTCTGAATCAGTGTCTGGTTGCTCGTCGGGGCAGCCGTCTGAATCCTGATACCTGTTCCAAGTCTCGTCCCGGTCAGGGCACAAGTCAAGCGTGTCTCTGATTCCGTCGCCGTCAGAGTCAAGCACCTCTACGTCGGGGCAGCCGTCGCCGTCAAGGTATGCGTTGTAGATCTCCGGTTCTAGCGGGCACCTGTCATTCAGATCTAAAATATTGTCACCGTCAAAGTCTAGATCAGAGAATCCCGGCACGCTGTCGGGGCATCCGTCAAGATCCTGATAGCCGTTGTATGTCTCTAGGGATATGGGACACTGGTCCAAGTCGTCTGGAATCGCGTCGCCGTCGCGGTCAAGCGTCCTGTCAGAGTCGGGGCATCCGTCCCGGTCATACAAGCCGTTGTATGTCTCTGGCTGTGTCGGACACAAGTCGACATAGTCGTTTATTCCGTCATCATCGTTGTCGGGAGTGGGTCTTTTGTTACTTACATAGTCGGGGCATCCGTCTTCGTCCTCAAACTGGTTGTACGTCTCTTTTACCAGCTTGCACTGGTCTATGTTGTCTAGTATACCGTCAAGATCCGCATCAGAGTCAGTCGAGTACGGAGGAATGTCGGGGCATCCGTCTTCGTCCTCAAAGCCGTTGTACCTCTCCGGCTCTGCAGGACACGCGTCATTCGAGTCCATGACACGGTCGCCGTCGACATCGTTCTGCGTTCCTGTAAATGACGGGGCTTCATCTGGACACCCGTCGTAATCGGAAAATCTGTTGTATGTCTCTGGCTGGCTGGGACATATGTCAAACTTGTCTGCTATGCCGTCGCTGTCTGTGTCTACAAAGTCGCTTGCAGGCAGTATGTCCGCGCATCCGTCCGTGTCAAGGTATCCGTTGAACGTCTCTTGCTCTTCTACGCACCTGTCTGCCGCATCCGGGATCCCGTCGCCGTCTGTGTCCCTAATCGAGGACGTCTTTACAGAGTCAGGACAGCCGTCCTCGTCCTCAAAGTTGTTGTACGTCTCTGCGCTGAGAGGACATGCGTCAGTAGAGTCCATGACGCCGTCACGATCCCTGTCACCGGACTCAAAGTCATCAGGGCATCCGTCGCGGTCCTCTACGCCGTTGAACGTCTCTGGCTGGTTTGGACACAGATCAACCAGATCTATAAAGCCGTCCTCGTCAGTGTCAGGAGCTCCACCAGAGCCCTCGCCTGGAAGCGTGTCGGGGCATCCGTCCTCGTCATTAAACCTGTTGTACGTCTCTTTTAGATTCGGGCACTCGTCTAGGTGATCCTGAATCCCGTCAAAGTCCTCGTCGTACCAGGGCACAAAGTTAGACGGGCACCCGTCGATTGCCCCCTCGTTGTCCTCACGCAGGTTGGGGCATGAGTCGATCTCGTCGTCCACCCCGTCGCGGTCAAGGTCTGCTGCAAAGGCAGGGCCCAGAGGCATGCCGGTAAGTACGGTTAAAAGTAATACAAGGAATGGAAGAATGCGTATCTTGTCCAATTCTAAATTTACCTTGGGGATCCAGTTATTAAACCTCACTCTAAAAACGTCTTGACTTGTGCCTAATACTGCTGATATGATGCCATCCTAACAACTCGATTAACTTAAGTAAACCGGCATGAGATCAGAATCATGAGCTGCTCAGGGGAGACAGTCGAGGCAGATGACGATCTCATCCAGATAAGACCTTCCACGTCGGCGCAGCTCAAAAAGGCAAAGTACGGCGTCTCGGGACACTCGACTGTGGAGCTGTGCCACTGGACGAAAAAGTCCTTCAAGCACGAGGGGGACTGCTACAAGCACAAGTTTTACGGCATCTCGACCCACAGGTGCATGGAGTTCTCTCCTGCAGGAATGCACTGTGAGAACCGCTGCGTGTACTGCTGGAGGCCGATGGAGTTTTACGAGTCGATGGAGATGGATCCCAGACAGGTGGCAGAGCCAGAGGTCATACTTACAGAGCTGATGGCAGAGAGAAAAAGGCTGATCAACGGGTACTATGGGGACTCGAGAAACGACATGCAGCGCCTAGACGAGTCGCTGCTGCCAAGCCACTATGCGATATCCCTTTCTGGCGAGCCGACAATGTATCCAAAGCTGCCAGAGATGATAAGGTACCTCAACTCGCTTGATACGACAAAGTCCGTCTTTCTTGTTACGAACGGGCAGGAGCCTGACATGATACATCCACAAACGCGGCAGACTATGACTCGTATATCAGGATAAACAGGCCCAGATATGACGACTCGTGGGAGAGATGGAACAGGACGCTTGGAATGCTGCAGCATCTTGATACGAGGACCGTGCTGAGAATCACGCTGATAAGGGGATACAACGACTCGAAGGACATGATCCCGGGATTTGCAGAGATGTTTTCCAGATCAAGCCCCCATTTTGTAGAGATAAAGTCGTACATGCACATAGGCCGCTCTACGAACAGGCTGGAGCACTCGGACATGCTGGAGATGGAAGAGGTGAGGGAGTTTAGCAGCAAGATAACAAGGCAGAGCGACATGTTTTCAGTCATGGACGAGAGCAGCGTGTCAAGAATCTCTGTCCTGCAAAACAACGAGCGCCCAATCAACAGGTGGATTTCTGCGTACGCAGATACCAGCTAGAGAACTTTTTGAGCGCCCTGTACCTGTGTGACGACTCGTTTTTGAGCCGCGAGCGCGCAAACGTCTCAGAGTCAGAGCCGACAAAGATGGGATCATACCCCCAGCCAGAGCCGCTCTGTCTGCGCGAGATATGGCCGCTGACTGAGGCATCAAAGGACTTGAGCAGCCTGCCGTCACAGTATGTAACCACAGAGACGAATCTTGCGGATCTCTTGGATCCTACCAGCTTGAGGATGCCCCGGTTCCCTATCGTATCTTGCACATAAGACGAGTAGGGTCCGGGAAATCCCCCGAGTGAGTCGATAAAGAGCCCGGCATCCTCCACTATTACGGGCCTCTTGCACCTAGAGAACGCGTCTTTGGCCTTGCCTGCAGCAATCTTTGCAAGCGAGTCTGACTGGAGCTCCTCGAGCCGGCACCGGAAGAATCCCAGCTTTATTCCGAGCGAGCCGAGTATCTGTCTTGCCTCTGAATACTTGTGCCTGTTTGAAGAGGCAAAGACCAGGTCATATGACAGTGGCATACCTTCCACGTCCTTCGATCTCAGAGACCAGGTGCAGTATCTGCGAGCACGCAGTGGAGCCCACTGCCGACCGGTACCCGGATACAAAGTTCCTCCACGCCTGTTTCATGACTGCCGCATGGGCGCTGTTGAGGATCTCCTTTATCAGTCTCAGGTCTACTGCGTGATCCTCCTGCCGCGGCGAGTTCTGTGAGAGTCCAAAGTCGATTACAAATACAGAGTCGCCAGACAGTACAAAGTTGGACGTGGTGAGATCCCCGTGCATTATGCCGTTTTTGTGCATGATTCCTGCCAGGCGCCCCATGGTTCTTGAGAGGCGTATGATCCGGGAACCGGACAGGTCGTGCACGGGGCGTCCCGGGATCCTCTGCATTGTTATGGACGACTTTGCGACATCCACAAAGTACACGAGCGGGGCAGGTATTCCAAGTGACTTTGCATGCGAGAGCATCTGCGACTCTTTGATGGTGCGCTGCCTGCGTATCTGCGAGTCAAGTGAGGAATTGCGGTATTTTTTTGGCTTTCGCACCTTGAGGATTGCTTCTGAGCCAAGCCACCGCGTCCTGTAGATGTCGGCCTCTGCCCCCCTTTGTACCAGCTTCATTAACGTTATATCCAAAGGAATTCAATAAAAGTTGATCATGGACAAGGAGGAAAAGATAAGGCAGGAGGACTGCAGCGAGGACGGGCTGGGTTCGGGCATACTTACGCTTACAAGCAAAAGGATCGCGTTTGACAAGACCATGTCGCGCATCATGGACTTTTCAAAGCGCATGGGGGACACGATGCTTGACATACCGCTCCAGGACATAACCAGGACGTGGAAGGAGGGGCGGCTGATAAAAAAGGTGTGCATCTCTACCGGGACAAAGGATGAAAAGATCTACAAGTTTGGAGTCTTTGGCACCGGGGGCTGGGCCGAAGACATTGAGGACGCAATTAGTAGTCTATCCTGACCGTGTCAAGGCGCCATGACTGCATCACCATCGTGTCCCCGAGCTTTGCGCCCTTTTTTACCCGGGACTCGAGCATTCCAGTCCAGCATATCTGGCTGCCACAGTCCCCCGCATACCCTGCCGGGACCGCGCAGAACCGGGCCTTGTGCCTCTTGCATGCGGCGCCAAGCATTGCAGACAGCCGCCTGTTTGCAGCCACGCCGCCGACTATCATCAGCTCCTTTTTGCGCGTAAAGGAGAGGGCGCGCTCTACGGTCTCTGTGATCATTGCAAACGCCGTCTCCTGAAGCGAGTAACACGCGTCTGCCCTGTTTTTCTTTGCCACCGGCTTTGCAGCAGAGAGCAGCCCGGAAAAGGAGACGTCGTTTCCCTTTACAGAGTAGGGCAGGGCCACATAGTTTGACGAGCCGGATGCAAGCAGTTCGACGTCCCTGCCGCACGGCGATGCAAACCCAAGCGAGCGCCCGAACTGGTCTAGCAGCTGGCCAAGCGTTATGTCAAGCGTCTCGCCAAAGACGCGCCACTGCCTCTCAAGGAATGCAAGCAGCATCGTGTGACCCCCCGACACTAGCAGTACGAGCGGGTCTGCGGCGCCAGTAAGCATCCTGCCAAGCTCGATGTGGCCGATTGCATGATTCACTGGGTATATCGGCATGCCATAGTATGATGCAAGGGATCTTGCCACCACTGCGCCCACGCGCAGGCACGGCCCGAGTCCCGGCCCCGCTGCATACGAGATCATGTCCACGTCCCGGATCGACACCTCTGCCTCTTGGAGGCATTGCGAGAGCACCGCCGCGCTGTTCTCCACGTGGTGGCGCGAGGCCTCCCTTGGGTGTATCCCCTCGCCGTCGGGGGGGCGGTATATCTTTCTCACGTCAGAGAGTATCCTGCCGCGCCCCGACCTTTCCTTGATTATCGCGCAAGAAAACGTGTGGGCCGTGCTTTCTATTCCGAGTCCCAGCATGTCAACTCCTGCTCTGTGTCGAGACGATCTTTATTACATCGCCGTCCTTGAGCGCCTGCTCGCCGCTGATTCTCTGCTTTGTCTTGCAGTCAATGGCGTGCAAGAACCCCTTTGCGATATCGGCATGTACCAGTCCCGCAAGATCCCTTGCAGTAGAGTCCAGAGGCAGCAGCTTTGCATCCGGGAGTATGACGCCGTCCTTGCTGGCAAGCCGCGTCTCGTCCTCGACGGGATACACGACTATGAGGTGTAGCAGGTCAAAGGCTGCCTTGTTTAGCACGTCCTGGACGCCAGTAGATGAGATCTTGGCAAATACGGACTGTACCAGATCGAGCGCCTTTTTCTGCGGCGCGGGGATCTCGCCTGCTGCCAGCTCAAAGGTGTGATCCCCGGGGGCATACCTCACAATGCCTGCACTGGATGCCTTTCGCAGCAGCAGCTCTGTCTCTGCGCTGCAGGGAATAACTGATCCCGGGATTTTCTTTATCACGTCAAGGTTGGCGCACAGGTCCGCCTTGTTTGCAGCTATGATCATCGGCTTTGCGTCCTGCCGCAGCTCCCGGACAAAGCCCTGTATGTCAGAGTCGTTCCACTCCTTTGGGTTTTTGGAGGCAAGGCCCCGGCGCTGCAGCACCGCCTGTATCTGGCGTTCCCGGATCCCAAGTCCTGAAAACCTCTGCGCGATTCCGTCTGCAATCTTGGCCCTCTTCTGGTCTATCTCGCGGATGATCTTGTCCCAGTCGCGCCTGAGAATGTCTGCAAACCACTGGTCAAACTCGTCTAGTACGAATGCGACGTCCTCCAGCGGGTCGTGCGTTCCTGCCGGCACCGGCTGTCCCTGTATGTCGGTGCTTCCAGACGCGTCGACTATGTGGATTAGCGCCTCTGCCTGCCTTGCATCGTCTAGAAACTGGTTTCCAAGCCCCTTGCCCTCGTGCGCTCCCGGGACCAGCCCTGCCACGTCTATGAGCTTTACCGGCACGAGCCTGGTGCCTCCCACACACAGCGGGTTCTCGTGCTCGACTCCGAAATGCCTGCACGCGCACTCGGTCCTGACGTATGCGACCCCCACGTTTGGCTTTATAGTGGTAAACGGAAAGTTGCCTGATGCGACGGGGGTCTCAGTTGCGGCGGAAAAGAACGTGGACTTGCCCACGTTTGCCTTTCCCAGCAGGCCTATTTGCAATACAGTCAAAAGCCGAGCTCTACTTATTAATATTGCAAAAAGCCGGCCCGATCCCGGGATGCCACCTGCGGCGCGTCTGATGCCCCGGAATCGTTTAATGCCAAGACCTGCCATGCCGTATCATGCCTGTCGTGATAACCGGGAATCCCGGGGTTGGAAAGCACACCGTTGCACGCATGCTGTCAGACAGGCTCGGCCTCGCCCTAGTCGACATTAACTGCGTGGCAAAGGACTCTGGGCTTGCAGGGTCCGGCGATGTGGATACGGCCAGGCTCAAAAAAATCCTGGCAGGGGCAATTCCGGAAAAGAGCGTCATAGTGGGACACCTGGCGCCGTACGTGCTGGACTCTGCAGAGTCAGTCATAATACTCAGAAAAAACCCGTACGACCTGATCCCCGTATACAAGGAGAGGGGATACCCGGATGAAAAGTGCGCAGAGAACGCCGCAAGCGAGATACTCGGGGTGGTGGCACATGACGCGATGAGGCAGTTTGGAGAGAGCGCCAGGCAGATAGATGCGACGGGCATGAGCGCCGGGGAGGTGGCAGATGCCGCAATGGGATGCATCAGCGGGGATGACGGCGACGAGGTGGACTGGCTCGGCATGGTGGCAGAAAACAATGATCTTTCGAGATTCTTTGCTGATTGATTAAATAGCGCCGCGCGCACCGGATAGTTGCTTGTTTGAGATTACAAAGTCTGATCTGGCCGGAAGGACCGGAATCCTGCACACAAATCACGGCAAGGTAAAGACGCCCGCATACGTCCCGGTGATTCATCCGGCAAGGCAGACCATTCCGTCTGAGAGAATCCGCAAGATGGGGTTTGAGATGGTGATTACAAACGCGTACATTGCAAGAAAAAAGTTCGGAGACGAGGCAGCAAGGCGCGGAATCCACGACGTCATAAATTTTGATGGCGCAGTCATGACGGACTCTGGCGGCTACCAGGTGCTCGAATACGGCGATGTCGACGTGCTGCCGCCGGAGATGGCCGCATTTGAGAGGGGCATAATGACGGACTTTGCGATACCCCTTGACAAGCCGACCGGCTTTGGAATGCCGAAAAAGACGGCGGCGCAGTACGTCAGACACACGCTCGAGGTGTCAAGGCAGACGCTCCGGGATGCAGATGACAACGGCCAGATCTGGATAGGCCCGATACAGGGTGGCGAGCATTTTGACCTTGTCTCAAAGTCCGCCAAGGAGCTAGTCGGTGCGGGCTTTGAGATGATGGCGCTTGGGAGCCCCGTCGAGTTCATGGAGTCGTACGAGTACGGCCTGCTTGCGCGCATGATCATTGCTGCAAAGAGGCAGATTCCGCACTCGATACCCCTGCATCTGTTCGGGGCAGGCCACCCGCTGACCATACCCCTTGCCGTGGCCCTTGGCTGCGACACGTTTGACTCTGCCTCGTACATGCTGTACGCCAAGAACCAGAGATACATGACCGGGGACGGCACCAGGTATCTCAAGGACATCTCTGTGTTTCCATGCTGCTGCGAGATCTGCTCCAGATACACGCCTGCCGAGCTGGGGCAGCTCAAGGAGGCAGAAATGACCAACGAGCTGGCCGTGCACAACCTGCATGCGATAAAACTCGAGGTGGACATGACAAGGCAGGCAATCCACGAGGGAAGGCTCTGGGAGTATGTCATGAAAAAGTCAAGGGCGCACCCCAAGCTGTACGAGATAATACGGATAATGACTGGTAATTGTGACTTTTTGGAGGCGGGCACCCCCAGGTTCAAGGACAGGGCCGCGTTCCTTTATGACAGGGCAGACCAGTTCCGCCCCGAAGTGCAGAGATACCACGGAATGGTCCGCAGGTTCAAGTCGAAAAAAAAGACGCTTGTAATCATGCCAGAGACGGACCTGAAACCCGGATACCTGTCAGGCAAGTATGCGCATCTTGCAAAAAAGTTCGGCGACTCTGCCCAGATATGCCAGTACAGCCCCCATCTGGGAATAGTTCCAATCGAGATATCTGACATTTATCCCGCGGCGCACCACGAGGCTGCAAGGGAGTGCTTTGATCCCTCTGAGTTTGGCGAGTTTGGCACGACGTGGAAAAAATTCCTTGAAAACAACAGCTTTGAGGAGATGTACTATGACAAAAAGGACGAGTTCCTGTCATATTTTGCAAGGGGGACGCGCGGCATTAGAAAGAAGAGCCTGAATAAAAAATAAGAAAAAAAGAGTGTGTGCAAAAGACTTAGAGTGCCGCGTCTTCTGCCCAGCCCTTTACGAAGACTCCGTTCTTGTGAAGAGGTACCGGTTGCCCGGCGGTGTAGTTCATCGGCCTCATCCAAAAGATTGACTTTGTTGGGCATACACCAATGCATGCACCATCAGAGATACATCTCTCTGGATAAAACACGAATGCCTTACCTCTCTTCCAGCCTTCAACAGGTTTTACCCTTAGGACATCGGGACCAAGAGTTGTACAGATCTCCACACAGAGTGCGCAGCCGATACATCTTTGCTCGTCGATGTCTGGAAGTATTGCTATTGGCATTACAATGATCCTACGCCTGTCTTACTATTTAAACCATGATGGAAATTCATAACCCTGTTATGTGATGCCGGGATGCGCACGCAGTATTCCCTCAGCGATATCAAAAAAAAAACAAAAAAGACGTGTTTTGCACGTTATTTTCTCATTGCGTCTATCTGACCAGAGGTTACCCAGTCAAGTAGTTCGGCAGAAGAAGGATTCAGATCTGCTTTCTTGTTCATCAGATTGTTTACCCAAATCCAGTTTATTTGGTTCAGAAGTGGCTTGTTTGACTCGTCGCCCTAGCCATTCTGTAAAGGTTCTACCCATTAGGTTTGATGCTTAGCTTACACTAATTAAAGCTTTTGAAGATTCCTTAATTGGCATAATGATCGCAGATCAATCAACGCTTTTAACACAGGTAAAAAGCCACAAAATACTTGAAAGTAAGGGTTTTAGGAGCCTCAAACGAGGTGGGCAGATCCGGCTTTTTGGCCGACTGCGACGGAACTAGGCTTCTGCTTGACTATGGGGTCAAGCTCAAAAGAAGGGGGATGCCCCCCGAGTGCCCCCTGCACATAAAGCCCAAGGACGTTGACGGAATAATCATCTCGCACGCCCACCTGGACCACTCTGGAAACGTGCCGTCCATGTTTGTCAGCGGGAGCACGGACGTGTATGCCACGCCGCCCACGTTTGACCTCTCAAAGCTGCTGATTGAGGACATGCTGCGGATAGGAAAGAACTCGTACGCATTTGATCTGCCAGAGGTAAACAACATGATGAGAAACGCAAAGGAGGTCGGATACAGGCAAAAGGTCACAAAGGGCAACGCGACTTTTGAGCTCCGGGAGTCAGGCCACGTGTTTGGCGGGAGCACCGTGCTCGTAGAGTCGGAAAAAAAGCGCCTATTTTACACGGGGGACATCAAGACCAACGGATCAAGGATGCTGCGCGAGGCCGACTTGGACGTGGGCGAGATTGACCTGCTGATAACTGAGAGCACGTACTCGCAGACGGAGCAAAAGCCCAGGCGCGAGTCAGAAAAAGAGCTGGTAGAGTTTGCAAACGAGGTGACCGACAGGAAGGGGACCATATTCATACCGTCCTTTTCAGTGGAGAGATCCCAGGAGATTGCATGCGTCTTGCGCGACGCCAATTTCAAGCACCGCATAATCATGGACGGAATGGCACTAAAGGTAAACAGCATAATGTTCAGGCATCCCGACTATCTCCGGGATCCGCGCGTGTTTGCAGAGGCAATCAACGGGGCGCTAGAGGTAAGGGAGCACCGCGAGCGCAAGCACGCGATGGAGCAGCCGTGCGCCGTCATATCGCCGGCAGGGATGCTGGTAGGGGGCAACGCCGTGTACTATCTGCAAGAGCTTGCGTTTGACAAGAAGAACGGAATAGCGCTAGTGTCATACCAGGGGGAGGGGACGCCGGGCAAAAAGCTGCTAGATACGGGCAAGGTCTCGGCACGTGGAAAGGAGATCAGCGTGTCAGCAGAGGTGAGGCAGTTCCAGTTTTCAGGGCATGCAGACAGAAGCGAGCTGTTTGAGATGATAAAGCAGATAAAGGGAAATCCAAAGGTGCTGACCGTGCACGGGGACGCCGAGTCGTGCGAGACGTTTGCCCGGGAGATTCACGAGCAGTTCGGCTTTGATGCCCACGCCCCGGCCGTAGACGAGACCATAGCCGTATGAATATAGATGTCGAAGGCTCGATAAACAGCGGCCAGGTGTTTTTGTGGAATAAATGCGGGGACACGTGGCATGGAATCAACGGGCAGGACGTCCTGGCGGTGGGCCGCTCCGGCAGGGTGAGGTCGTACCGCGGCATTAGGACTGATTTTTTCAGGAGGCGCGACGACATGGGGCGCATACTAGAATCCATATCGCGGGACGGAAGGGTAAGGAGGGCGGCAGGCAGGTATCCGGGACTGCGCATACTAGATCAGGATCCCTTCCAGTGCCTGATCTCGTTTATCATATCTTCAAACTCGAACATACAAAAGATACGGTCGTGTCTTGCCAAGATGACAGAAAGGATGGGGGAGAAAGTCGAGTTTGAGGGGCGCATGTTTTCCCTGTTTCCTGACGCAGACAGGATTGCAGGCGCGACGGCAGGCGAGATTCTGGGATGCGGCGTTGGGTATCGCGCAAGGTTTGTCAGGGACGCGGCAAGGATGGTGCGCGACGGCAGGCTTGACATTGAAGGGATCAAAAAAAAGGACTATCACGGCGCAATGGAGGCGGTCCTCTCCGTTCCCGGGGTCGGAAGCAAGGTGGCAGACTGCGTGCTGCTGTTCTCACTCGGCAAGCTTGACGCGTTTCCGCTTGACCGGTGGATGCTGCGGATTCTCAAGAGGTACCGCGGCAGGTTCATGCCGGATACAAAGACCATTACCAAGAGACAGTACGGGCTGTTGCACGAGGAGCTAGTCGACTATTTTGGCCCGTATGCGGGGTATGCGCAGCAGTTTCTCTTCAAGATGGAAAGGGACGACCATCAAAAGGGATGGCTCTGATCCCGGAATCAGGCATCATCTGTGGCTCCCCGGCACGCCATGGATTGGCAGGATTATCATCCCAGGAATGAGGCAAACTCGTGGCGCTGAATCATGCCTGCATGGCACCGTTACAATCGATATTGCAGTGCCGGACAGGCTATGTGGCTGTCAGACCCCCGTCACATTGTACGGGCCCTGATGCGGCCCTGCTCAGACGGGCGCATGCCCGCTTTGTGCAAAGAATTTGCAGTATGTTCTGAACTCCCGGGATCGGCCTCTCCAAAATAGGTATAAAGCAAAGGGAGTGCCAAGCCAGATCATGACACACAGGGTGGCCGTGCTTGACATGGATCTTTGCCAGCCAAAAAAATGCGGCCTCGAGTGCATAAAGTACTGCCCGGTCAACAAGTCAGGCGCCGACTGTGTCACGCTTGACGAGGAGAGCAAAAAGGCCAGGATAGACGAGGATATCTGCAACGGCTGCGGCATCTGCGTAAAGGTGTGCCCGTTTGACGCAATCACAATAGTAAACCTTGCAAGCGAGCTTGCGGCAGACAAGGTGCACCAGTACGGTCCGAACTCGTTCCGCCTCTACAAGCTGCCCACCCCGAAAAAAGGCGAGGTTGTGGGCCTGCTTGGAAGAAACGGGATGGGAAAGAGCACCGTGGTAAACATACTGTCAGGAAACATCATGCCCAACCTTGGAAGGCACGAGAGCCCCCCCGACTGGGACGAGATCCTCGGATACTACGGGGGGACGGAGCTAAAGCGCCACTTTGAGATGATCCGGGACGGGAACATCCGCGCCTCGATAAAGCCGCAGCAGGTGCACCACATTGCCCAGGCATTTGACGGCACCGGCAGGGAGCTTGTAGACAAGTACGACGAGAGGGGAGTGGCAGACGAGCTAGTCTCCGAGCTTGGACTTGGAAACTCGATGGAGCAGAACCTCGGCGAGCTGAGCGGCGGCGAGCTGCAGAGGGTCGCAGTGGCAGCAGCGGCATCAAAGGATGCCGACTTTTATTTTTTTGACGAGCCGTCCTCGTACAACGACGTCTTTCAGAGGACCGGCGTGGCCCGCGTGATACAGGGGCTCGCGTCTGCAGGAAAGAGCGTAATGGTAGTAGAGCACGACCTGACGCTGCTTGACTTTCTGAGCGACTATATCGAGGTGCTCTACGGGGAGCCTACCGCATACGGGATAGTCTCAGGCATACTCTCCACAAAGGTGGGAATCAACGTCTTTTTGGACGGCTATCTCCCCGCAGAAAACGTCAGGTTCCGCGACAAAAAGTTCACCTTTGACGCGTCATCGTCGTCGACTGAGAATTTCCAGGAGGGAAGCGAGATTGTCACGTATCCGGTACTAGAGAAAAAGTACGCGTCGTTTTCAGTCTCTGTGGATCCGGGGCGGGTGCGAAAGGGCGAGGTGCTTGGAATCATGGGGGCAAACGCGCTAGGCAAGACCACCATGATGAAGATGATCGCCGGAGTCGAAAAGCCGGATTCTGGAGGGGTGGGCAAGAAGATAAAGATCGCATACAAGCCGCAGTACCTGCAAAACGACGTGGACGCAGAGGTGGTGGCAGTGCTTGACCGCGCAAACGGGGGCCCCGTCGACGGCAGCATTGAAGAAGAGCAGATACTCGACCCGCTCAAGATAAAAAAGCTGTATACAAAGTCCGTCCGCAACCTGTCCGGCGGCGAGCTCCAAAAGGTGGCAGTCGCCTCGTGCCTGCTGCAAAAGGTGGACCTGTACGCGCTCGACGAGCCGTCGGCGTTCCTTGACGTGGAGGACCGCATAGCGATTGCAAAGTTCCTGCAAAAATTCGTCCGCTCCTTTGGCAAGTCCGCAATAGTCATAGATCACGACTTGCAGCTGATGGATCTAATGTCAGATACGATGGTCATATTCCAGGGCGAGCCCGGGGTGGCAGGCCGCGCCACGTCGCCGATGCCAAAGTCCGTGGCCATGAACCTGTTTCTAAAGTCCCTTGACATGTCGTTTAGAAGGGACGAGAAGAGCCTCAGGCCCCGCGTAAACAAGATTGACAGCAGGCTTGACAAGAGTCAAAAGACGTCTGGCAACTATTACTATCGAAATTGACCCGAATGCTCAAAGAGGCGCTCAAAGAGGCGCTCACCCCGGAGGAAAGCAGCGAGCTGATTGCCGCATTTGATCAGATAGGCGGCATCATAATAGTAAGGATTCCCGACTCACTGCTTCCAAAAAAGAGGATCATCGGCAGGGCCCTGCTAGACGGGGTCAAGGCCGCAAGAAGCGTCTTTTACCAGGCATCCCCGGTGGGGGGGGATTACCGCACTAGAAGCCTCGAGGTGATTGCAGGTACGGATGATACGAGGACCGAGTACAAGGAGTCCGGATGCAGGTTTCTAGTAGACGTGGAAAATGCGTTCTTTTCGCCGCGCCTCTCCACTGAGCGGGGCAGGATTGCAGGCCTTGTCTGCGACGGAGAGACCATAGTCAACATGTTTGCAGGCGTGGGAATGTTCTCGATAATGGCGGCAAAGGAAAAAAAGTGCACCGTATACAGCATTGACATAAACGAAACGGCAAACAGCCTGTGCGAGCACAACATCGGCATCAACAGGCTTGCCGGCGAGGTGATCCCCATACACGGCGACGCCGCAGACGCGGCAAGGGAGCTTGCCGGCAGGTCAGACAGGACCCTGATGCTACTACCCGAGAGATCCGACGAGTTCCTAGATGACGCGGTGGCAGCTACCAGGGACGGTGGCATCATACACTACTACTCCCACATACATGCGGACAAAAAGTCAGACGCCGGGCGCCTCTCAGAGGAGCACTATCTAGACGTGGCTCCTGCGCGCTCGGAGATCCTCGGCTCGCGGCTTGTCAGGGCAGTGGGCCCGAGATACTACCAGACCGTGGTGGATGCAAGGATATCAAAGTGAGCTATTCGTCAGAAGTTATCGACGCAGGGGACGGCCTCGTGGTTGCCATGACGTACCCTATCCACGCTACCACGCCGAGTATCCCCCCGGCAATCATCAGCACCGAGAGCTGCAGCACGATGGGGCTCCACTCGGATAGCATGAGCAGGTACGCGTACAAAAAGAACCCGCCGATGCAGAGCGCAAAGATGGTGATTCCCACTGCCTTGCGCCTGTTCATCGCAGGGCGTCTTTTTGCGAGTTATTTATTGCTTTTATCGAGCTCGATGGCCATCAGGTACGCGTCCTCGCCGTCCCGGTAGTACGACTTGAGGTGCTGCCTTATTGCAAAGCCGAGCTTTTCGTACAGGCGGACAGCGTCTGTGTTGCTGCACCGCACCTCGAGGTAGAACTCGTCGCAGTTTTTCATCCCGACCCCCTTTGCAGACTCTTCGACTAGCACCCGCCCGATGCCGCGCCCCCTGAACTCGTCTAGCACGGCCACCGACACCATGTGGCCCTTTTTGACAAAGCCGAGCTTTTTAAAGTTCGAAAAGCCGTGCTCTGTCTTGCACATTATGTACCCGGCATGCCTGCCCCCGACTTCTGCCACGATAAACGCCTCTGGAATCTCTGCAAGCAGGCTCTCGTAGAAATAGTCCGAATAGTGCTCTGGGAGCGTCTTTAGGTTTATCTCCATTACCGGAATCAGATCCGACGGCCCTGCACGCCTGATGATGCAGTCGCCTAGCTGCCTCAGGATCACCTGCATGAGACACATATGTCACGCTCGATATTTAATTTAACCAAAAACCCATTTTAATGGAGGTATAACACCACACTCATGGAGCCATCGCAAGACGAGGTAATCTCGCTGGTCTCATCCATCTTCGAGGTAAGCGACGTGACAAAGGCAGAGTTCTCCCTCGAGTTTCGAATAGAGGATTCAGAGTTCAAGGACAGGTTCGTCGGGCTGGCAAGGAGGCTTGAAGACAAGAGCTATGTGTGCAGGCTGGAGGAGGTGGACGGCTCTAGATACATAATCATACAAAAGTTCGTCCGGGGCGAGCAGAGCAAATGGCTCAGGACGGCGTGGACTCCGAGGCTGCTGTTTGCAGTGGTTGTATCGTTTGTGATGATCGACGGCTATTTCAGGACGCAGGGGACAAACCTGGTATCTGATATCGGCGACCCGCTCGGAGTCGCCGTGCTGTACACCGCGTCGCTTCTTGGCATACTGGGAGTGCACGAGCTAGGCCACATTGTGGCGGCAAAGGCGCACGGGCTCAAGACGAGCTGGCCCTACTTTATACCCGGGCTTCCGGTACTTGGAATCCCCACGTTCGGGGCGTTCATACAGTCAAGGGGGCTTACCATAAACAGGGAGATCCTCTTTGACGTGGCAATTGCAGGCCCCGTCGCGGGACTGGTAATAGCCGTAGTCGTCTCGATATACGGGGCATACGAGGCGCCAATTATCGAATACTCTGACATTGGTCCGGACCAGGAGGCAAGGCTCTCAGAGTGGAGCCAGGGCGAGCCGCTGCTCATGACTGCAAGCCTTGCGCTGTTTGGCAAGGGCGGCCCGGGCCACGTGGTGATACTGACTCCCGTGATGTTTGCCGCATGGATAGGGTTTCTCATTACGTTTTTGAACATGCTTCCCGCGTGGCAGCTTGACGGGGGCCACATGGCGCGCACGCTGCTTGGTGCAAACATGCACAAGTATGCCACATGGGCAAGCATGGGTGTGCTGGTGCTGCTCGAGTACTGGCTCATGGCGGCGCTGATTTTTGTGATGAGCATGAGAAACCCGAGCGCAAGCCCGCTTGACAACGTCTCGCCGCTCTCAAGGAACAGAAAATTCGCATATGTTGGGATAATAGCGCTCGCCGTACTGTGCGCCCCCCTGCCTTCGGGGATCACGTCTGGAATACTACCGTAGCAGCAGCCTGGCCCCGTCTGCCACCACGGCCACCTTTTGCCTTGCGCCCTGCGTCTTTAGGATATAGTCCATCGAGTATTTGACCCCTGCAAGCGGGACGAATCCGAGCTTTTTCGAGTAAAACTCTGGAAGGACGGATACGAGCCCGATCTGAAAGTTCTTGCGCGCCTCTGAGAGAAACAGCAGGCCCTCCATTCCGTCCACGTATCTGGCGGGACTCTGCAGCTGGCCTGCAGACAGCCTGCCCTCCACGTACTGCCGCAGCGCTTCTGAGCCCAGGCCGCCCCCGCATTCGGCCACCAGCACCGCAAGGCCGTCCTTTCTCACCGCGCCGGCGCAGTTCCACAGGGACTGGAGCGATCTTGCAAGCGTGTCATTGCTCGAGTGCTTGCCGGTGCTCACTATCACGCTCTTGTGCTGGCCCGCATCCCGTATCGAGCCAGACTCGAGCATGTCTGCGGCAGACACGGTCTTTGCGGGGTGGCCAGACACAATGTCAGTCATCCCGGAGGAGTTTGCGACGATCTCTATTGCGCCTATCTCAAACCTGTCTGCAAACTTTTTTGCCTCCTCGAGGCTTTCCGTGCGGTGTCCGGGGGCCGGCTGGTTCCCCTGCCTCTTTGCGTACGCAGAGAGCATTGCCTCTGCGCCAAACCTCCGGATCAGGCGCGTGGCAGTCGTCTCGTACCCGAACAGCCCGTCAAACTCCACCTCGGATACAAACACTAGGTTGTCAGGGCTCTCTGCTTCAAACTCGCCTGTCTGGCAGCCTGCAGGCAGCCCGGCTCGGACTGCGCCGAGTATCTCCGGGTCTGCAAGTATCCGGGGCGCCTGGATTGACTTTTGCTCGCACAGGGTAAAGAGCGAGTTGAGCATCTTTTGGACGGATCTAGAGTTGTGGAGCACCACCATGTCCGTCTGCCCAAAGAGGTTCAGTTTTTCAAGTTTTTCAGTAATCTCGTTGTCCTGCAGGGTCTTGCCCTCAGAGTCTATCTTTTGCTCTAGATTCTCTGCCATTATGTCAAGTACCACGTCAGTCGAGCCATAGTTGAGCCAGATTTCAGGCATGACTTTCACACTGCGGAAAACCAAATAAATCCAGCGTGGTTAATTTTGGCGTGGAGTTTGTAAAAGAATTTGCCGCATTTTCCCGCAAAAAGGCGGGATAACGGGGTCTGGCGGCTGTTCCTTCCAGAGCCGGCACCAAATAAGAGGATTCGGGGCATTGGCACGTGTTCTGGCGTATGGCCGGGCCGTGCCAACAGCACGTCCGGGAGCAGATGTGCACCATATGGCCGGGCTTGCCTGTAGAGGGGGGGCCTGCAGGGTCCCAGACGGGTTTTGATAGTTGGCAGCTCAGTCAAATGCCTTTAAATCATCATCTCATGTGTAACTCTGATTCTTCATTGCGGCCGCTATCTGTCGGGGATTCCCGCTTTAAAACTGTGGGAGTGCTGGCAGGCATGGCGCGTCCCGGGGCTTTCCGGGATCCTCGGGTAGCGCAGCCGCATGGTGCACGCCTATTTTGATGAAAACTCTGAAAAAACATAATCCTAAAATATAGCAGGGCGCACAGGAGTGACAAGTTATGTATGATGCCCCCGTAAGCAGGTTCTGGGCCTGCTTTTTCTCCCACTCGATATTGGCCCTGGTCTGGACGATAAAGATGAAAAAGGTGCAGAAGTGGATTCTGGTTACTGCGCTTGCTGTGGGTGCGGAGTTTGGCGGCCTTGGCATATATTTTTTGATATCATGGCTCTTTGATGGCATAGGCATGTCAGCGGCGGCAATCATTTATGGAAACATATCTGTTAGCATGGGGGTTAGCGCCGGAATTATACTGCCCATCTATTTCATGCACACGTGGACAACAGAGTACAACATGGACAATTTTGGATGCAAGTCAAGGAAGGAATGGAAGACTGGACATGACTCCAAGGATGCCTTGGGCTAGTCTTCAGTTCCACGCTAGTACGCTACCCTCTTGCCTGCCAGCTCCTGGCTCTCCCGCAACAGCCTCTTGGAGATGTTCAGGCGCGGGTTCATCCTCACCTTTGTGTTGCAGCAGTTGCAGTACC
>RHFB01000062.1 GCA_003724285.1 Nitrosopumilus sp. H13
CGCAAGGCACACCGTATCCTCAAAAGAGATGCTTGCAATGACTGGGAGGCTGTTCTCTGATCTTGCGGACAGGCGCCAGGTAATAATGCTTGGCGGCGAGCACTCCATCACCTACGGCTCTTACATGGCCCTCCCAAAGGAGACGGGCTTTGTCGTGTTTGATGCCCACTATGACATGCGCGACGAGTTTGCAGACAGCCGCCTCAGCCATGCCTCGTATCTGAGGCGCATAGTGGAGGAGCGGGGCCCTGAGAACATCCTGCACGTGGGGGCCAGGGCGTTTGCAAGAGAAGAGCTTGCGTTTTTAAAAGAGCGCGGCATCAAGACGGTCACAAACAGGGACGTGGCAGAAGGCAGGGCCCCGAAGCTTCTCAAAGAGTACGCGTCTTCCTTTGACTCTCTGTATGCAAGCTTTGATCTCGACGTGCTTGATCCCGCGTTTGCCCCAGGGGTCGGGAACCCAGAGGCGGCAGGCATCACGTCCCGGGAGCTCTTTGCGATGATTCACTCGCTTGCAGACGCGCGCATCAGGTGCGCCGACATTGTAGAGCTCAACCCGTACCATGACAACGGGGCCACCGCGTCCCTTGCGGCCAAGATAATGTCCACCATAATAGCGATGAATGCGCCCTAGTTTGTGCCTGTTGACTTTATTAGATGGTACCTCTGCCGTTATCACGTGCTAAACAACCTCCGGGAGGCGCTCAGGCCGGCGCTTGAAAAGATAGGCAGGGGCTTTGCGTCGACCGGGCTGTCTCCGGACTTTTGGACCGTTACCGGACTGGGCGTTGCGGCGCTGTCTGCCGTCGTGTACGGCCTTGGGATGCAGTACGCCCTAATAATCGGAGGCGTGCTGCTCTTGGCATCGGGGTTCCTAGATGTGGTGGACGGGCAGGTGGCCCGTGTTTCGGGGCGCACGTCTGCGCGCGGCTCTTACCTTGACTCTGTGTTTGACAAGATAGCCGAAGTCGCGGTATTTCTGGGAATCCTGATAGGCGGGTATGCAGATCCCCTCCTGGTCATGCTTGCAATCACCATGTCGCTGCTGGTCAGCTATGCCCGGGCAAAGTCTGATGCCCTGGGCGTGTCCCTCGGGGGTGTGGGGATTGGCGAGCGCGCAGAGAGGCTGCTGGTGGTGGCAATAGTGGGCATTGCCGGATACATGGACTATGCGATGGCAATAGTGGCAGTAATCGCAGGAATCACCGTAGTCCAGAGGATCATATTCACGACAAGAAAGATAAAGTGACTATCGGAGCTTGCCGCGCTTTCTTCTGCTGTCGGCGGATCTTATCTTTAGGATCTTAAAGTGAATCGCGCACGAGATACAGTACCACTTTAGCACGGTCGGAGATGCAATGTACGCCCCTTGCGCGCGCAGCTCCTTTGCAAGCGTGTGCTCTACCAGGTTGAGCCGTGATGTGACCTTTTTTGCCTTGTCCTTTGGAACAGTCTGCCCGCAGTTTGTGCACTGTACCACGCCAGACGATCCCTTTCCCCCCTTGGTACGGCCCCTGCTTGCGCGCTTTAACGGCATGAATGTGATCCAAACCGCCTCTTTATATTCTTGCGGTTGACGTGATCCATGCCTGATGCGGATTGCCCGGGACCCTCGCTGTTTGACAGCATGGGTGAGCTTGACTGGGAAAAAGGGGTCTGACAGTACGGTCACATGCCTTGACTGACTGCCAGCAGTAGAGCCGGTGGGTGGTATATGCCAAGGCAGTGGGGATTGGATGCGGCCCCGTCCCGCGCCCATGCTGATAAAGAGGGCTGCCAACTTTGTGATATTTGACTGCATACACTCTCTGGGTTCTTCCAAAACCTGCCTAGATCCGATCTAAAAGACATGGGCCATGAAACAAGGATTGAATTTACCAAAAAGGACCAGAGTACAGATCCGGGTTCACACCATGATGTTACAACATGCCTGATTACGTGCCCGCGCTAGACGGATCGAGCCTGACAATATTGTTTTTATATCGCCCGTTTTATTCCCATGTGTGGCTTACATGGGAGCCCTCCGGCTAGACTGTCTCTTGCAGGGGGGGGGGTACAAGGCGCATCTCTGCTTGCTGCGGCAATCCTGATACTGTCAGGCATTGAATACGCGCAAGCCCAGACTCCGATGCTTGATACGGGCGCGCCACTCTACATGAAGTCAGTCGATCCCGTCACCGAACAATGCTCTGGAACATCAACTGGCACTATTACACTGACTGGCGCGGGACTGGTCACAAGCCACACGGTAGACTCATCGTCTACTTTAATCCACCTAGGATACATCGAAATAAATGCAATGTCCACCGACAAGTCCATTGCCGTGTTCAACTATGGTTATGATCCTAATAACAGAGTCATCTCTGCCACGATACCGCTGAGCGCCCTTGAAACCATCACTGATGACATTAATGCAGAGACGTTCACCACGCGTCCCATATTCTCGACTATCACGGCCAGCAACGACGTGGTCTACAAGTTCGTCAATAATACCGCCATCAGCGGGATCGCATATGCCACATTTCACAGTTATGGGCCAACCCTATTTACGATGATTGTTCCAAACGGCGTGGATACGATAGCAAATTCGAATTTTGGACTTACCCTTTCCCCTCTTCCCCGCCATGCCACCGCTCCAAACCCGGTCCTCTGCAGCACCGGCTCTGCCGCTACACTGCCGCATTACTTTGTAGGCTTTACAATCCCTATCATGACATGTTCCCCGGAGGAGCGTACTACTGCCGGCACGGTGACGGCAAGCGGCCTGCTAAACCTTGATGGCAGCATGGACATATCCATAAAAGACTTTTCT